>NZ_JBQSYH010000016.1:0-155158 GCF_052379125.1 Halomonas sp. AOP13-D3-9
GACATGCGCAAGCTGCAAAGAAAACGGCCACGTTATGTATCTCAGCTAGCGGCTAGGAGCGGACTGTTTGTCCGATGAATAACCACGTCCCCTTTTTACCCATTTAACATGGTGGGTCTTCTATCGACTACCGAGGCAGGCCGGTTTCAAAGCGCTGATGGCTAAGTACACCGAGTGACGGCAGAGGATGTAAAGCTAGCTTTACTACCAGCCTAGCATTAGTTAATGTAAAGCTTACTTTACATTGGAGATTGCATAGATGAGATACCTTTACGAGATGGGCGCTGCCTTGGTGTGTTACATGGCTGTACTGGTGGCATCATTGATCGCTCTGAAACAATTTCAGGAAGCCAATTTTGTAGCCCGCGCGGCCATCACCCTTTGCCCAGTAATCCCTGCGGCATTTATGTGTTGGGCGGTAGTCCGGCAGTTGCGACGGCTGGACGAGATGCAACTGCGCATTCAGTTCGAGGCTCTGGGGTTCGCATTCGCAGCCTCCGCACTATTGACGTTTAGCTATGGCTTCATGGAAAACATCGGTGCGCCTCATCTGCCATGGCTATGGGTTTGGCCAGTAATGGGGCTGATGTGGATCGTTGGGTTAATGATCGCTAAGAATCGATATCAATGAAAAACAAACTTAAAGAGCTGCGAGCCCACCACAATTGGTCGCAGCAGGATTTGGCCACGATATTGGGCGTCTCACGCCAGACGATTAACGCGATTGAAAATGGCAGGTACGACCCAAGTTTGCCACTTGCTTTCCAGATTTCTCGCGCATTCGGTTTGCCCATCGAGAGAATTTTTGATGGTGAGAGCCACTCCGCCTGATCCGAAGCAGTCTGTTGAGTCACAGTGAGAATGGTAAGGCCTAGTATCGTTATTTCCGTGCACACAACATCTTTGTGTAGATTTGCATTCTGTCACCATCTATGGGGTCAGGCACGGCGCCGCGCGGTATCCTACAACCCGTCAATTGAAGGAAGGCTGGGTGAATAGGAAGGTAAACCGCCCTACCACGCTCTCGTAAACCAAGGGGCTCGACCTCAAGCGAACAAGCAGGCATGGTGGGTATTATTATCCACCATCAGTGAACCAACAGGAGGTTACGACAATGCCGCATTACCTTACTCAAAACCTATGCAGGATAGGGCTATTATCGCTCTTGGCGTTGTCCCCCAATGCCTTCAGCCAACAACAACCGGGGGCAGCCTCCGGTAATGATGTCACTACCGAGTCGTTCCAGGACTGGGAAGTTCGTTGCCAGCGTAATGCCGAGGGTCCGACCCCTTGTGCGATGTCGCAATTGATCACTCGACCTAACAGCGACCAGCCCTTGATGCAGGTAATTCTCGACTATCCGCCCCAGATCGATGACCCGGTGATGAGCTTCTTCGTGCCGCTGGGGGTACGTCTGGCTGCGGGCTTGCAATTGAGTGTGGATAACGGTGAGCCAATCCAGTTTCCCTATCAGGTTTGCCAAGAACAAGGGTGCCGTGCTGATGCTCCCATTGAACCGTCGATGTTGCAGCAACTCCGCAGTGGCAATACGGCAATCCTCAGCATGATTGGTCCACGCGGTGACCGCATAGACCTAGATATTTCATTGATCGGCTTTACCGACGCCAGTACCCGCATCGCTCCCTGATCTTAGGGGCCTTGCCCGACGAAGCCGGCTTAACAGTGCCGACAAGTCTACTCAGCCGTTGCCATCTCGGTAGGCGATGCCTTGGAGATGGCCGAGCAAATGGAAGAATAGCAGGAACCGGAGGGGGAATAGGTGGGCGCCGACCGAGCCATTGAGAGCGAGCTTGGACTATCTTGGCCCACTATGCCCCTGCCTGGCAGTGGCTCTGCTGGCTTCGACGGTTGCGTGCCCCACAACCAATACCTGCAAAATGCGTTGACAGTTCCAGTGTGAAAGCGCCGGGACGTTCGTTACTGTTTGTTGCCAGTAATCAGGTTGGCGCTTGACGATCGCGTTCTTGGGTATCCCTACGCCGATAGCCGTTTCACGGTTTTAGTCGTCTGGGTATAAGTGACTGAAGCTATGGCAGGCCATAGCTTCAGGTTCCAAATAGAAGTTCTCCCGGTCACGGATACTGGCCGTCGGCGTCGTTGGTCGGATCTTACGGTTTTCCAGAAGCTGTCAGCGGTTTGAAACGGTCAAACTGGGCCCAAAGGGTCATTCCGCCGGTTGCCACCAATATGGCAGCGAGCGGCAGTCCGGCGGGATTCAACACCGCATGAAACATCACAATCACCGCCATCACAGGCGCAAGCAATGCCAACCCTAGTGCAGGCGCTCGATTGCTCAGCAACAACGAAGCGCCGATCAGTTCGATAATTTTCATTAAGGGCCAGAAAAATCCAACCTGTTTGAGAGCGGCTTCAAAAGCCAGACCATCTACTGATGTTGGTGGGTGGATGAGATGCGATCCAGTGAATATGTACCAAAACCCATCAATCGCGCCGATCAGAAAGATGCCTCCAAGCACCAGTCTTGGGCCGGTATCAACAAATAGAGTCTTTGCGTTTGGTAGCGAGAACGCCATCGTGAATTCCTTTCAGCTGTATATTGATCTTTAACTGACACGGGGCCATTATGCCGGGAACTCCATGTCAGAAAAGCAAATAGTCTTCACTTAGCATGAATGAAATTCAGATTAGAAACCTAGACCTGAACCTGCTTTTGGTCTTCCGTGTGTTGATGGATGAAGGCAGTGTCAATCGGGCCGCAGAACAACTCGGCCGGACACCTTCGGCAGTCAGCCATGCTTTAGGCCGGTTACGCGACCAGCTTGGTGATCCGCTTTTGGCTCGTGTGGGTGGAATTATGCAGCCCAGTCCAAGGGCTCTCGCACTTTACCAAGAAATACAGCCGATCCTCGCCAGGATTGAACGCGTCGTGCAGCCGCCAACGGAATTTAATCCCTCGAAAAGCACCCGTATTTTCAAAATAGCCGGTCCCGGCTTGGACATCGTGGCCACAGAAGTTGTCAGCAGGATGCACAGAGAAGCACCAGAGTCCGGCCTTGCATGGCAGCCCCTGTCAAAGGAGACCATGGGTCAGATCGTAAGTGGCGAAATAGACATTGCATTTGGGAATGCCAACTTCCCTCTTCCGGCAGGATTGAAGGCTAAGGCTCTACCCCCATTAAAACGCTATGTCTTCGCTCGTCATGGACACCCCGCGTCAAATGACTGGACAACGGAAAGTTGGATGAGTTGGCCTCATGTCGTTGTGCGCGTGCCAGGTGCAACACATGGGACCGTAGAAGAGCGGTTCGACAGCTTAGGTCTGAAACGCCGGATTGGGTTACACGCTGCCAGTTGGTCAGGCATTGGTGCAGTCTTGAACAATACCGACATGCTGGGTAATTTTGTCGCGCTGTGTCTACTGGGAGGCACGCAGGGTGAAAATATTCAGGTATTTGAGCCTCCCGAATCCTTGCCTGACGTGTCTTTTCGGGTGATGTGGAAATCAGAACTCGATGGTGACCCCGCCACCCGGTGGCTACGCAATATTGTTTTGGCGGCATTCGATACGCTAATTGATGAGGCTGACCGACGCCTCGCAGCATCTGACATCATCATGCCGCGCCAAAGCACCGGTTTGGGTTTTGTCGCAAAAATGACGGGCGACGAGTAGCGGAGCTGGCGACCTCGTCAATTTATGGCACGCACACGGTGCGTCGCACAAAACACTTGCGAGCAGTGAAACTGAATTGCGCCGAGTATTCTAGACCCGCTAGGCTCTTAAAATAACCCCTTTCATATAAGCAGCGCTCAGGGTGTTTCAGGTGGCTAGTGAACCGAGACGCGGCGATGCCGGAGATAGAACTAGTCAGCACGGTATCTATGGCCACCACCGACTCAAGGTCTGAATAAATACTTCGTTTGGCATTGCAGCAATGAGCGGAAGAACGAATGCCATGCAGCCTAACAGTTTCGTGTCACGCCCTGACGCTGTCCCGGCTTTTTGGGCGTTAGGTAACCTATGGCGGGGCAGACGCGAAGAACATTCACCGTGCGATCAATGAATCTCTCAAGCGGCTGGGCACCGATTATATCGTCCTTTACTGGATGCACATCTGGGATGGCGTAACGCCCGTCGAAGAGATTGTAGAGACGTTATGCGACCTTGTTCGCGCGGGCAAAATCCGCTATTACGCCCTCTCCGACATGGCCGTGATGCTCTGGAGTCCGCTCGCGGGCGGTTTTCTTAGCGGCAAATACAAGCGCGACAAAGCCATCAGTACGAGCGCTTGAGCGGTGCGAATCCCTTCGGAGATAGCAAGTTTACGAACCGAAACTGGGACATCCTCGGCGTACTGACGTCTGTGGCCGGTGATCTTGATCGGCCTGTTGCGCAGGTCGCACTTGCCTGGCTAATGGCCCGCCCCGGCACTACTTCCACGCTTGTCGGCGCCCGCAGCGTTGCGCAACTCAAAAGCAATATCGCAGCGACCGACATCTCGCTGAGCGCAGAGCACATGGCGCGGTTAAACGAGGCTAGCGCGCCGCCTGTCGGATTTAGTACTGGACTCACCAAGCCGATGATCCGCCGCATGATATTTGGTGGCCAAGATGTGACTGGCTGGGGCGAGCGAGGGATCGCTTAGCTCATGAGTCCAGGGGATGGAAGATACTTATCTATTGGGCCTTCGACGTAGCACCTTTCTTTTTCACTTACTTTTTGGTCGGTCCATCATTATTTAACAATGCGTGATGTTCCTTTGTGCGCTAATATCAACTCTCAAAAGCTGCTGGCTACATACAGCTTAATTCTGGTCAATTAATAGCTTAATACAGGTAAATATCATGAGCAAAGGACAAGACAGTAAAAAAAATGTCAAGAAGAAGCCACTTTTAACTGCAAAAGAGAAGAAAGCTGCAAAATCATCAAAGAAAAGCGAGACCAATGTACTAGGGCATTAAACGAACCTAGCTAACCAAGCACTACGGTGCCCTGCCAAGCCTAATGTCGAAAATGCAATATTGTCTAGGCACCGATTATAGTAAAGCGACAACTGCTTCACCTATAAGAATTTTAAACTAAAAGCTTATTCTCTTGCCTTTCAGTTTTAATTGACCACTACACAAACCACACCAATAAAAACTGCAAAGTTAAGCAGGTTATAAATACAACCTGGGTATATCTGAATATTGCTCGAAATATAATGCCATATTTATATCGGCAGGATAGACAGCAGCCTTTAGAGCGATCAAACCGCCCTACCTCTTAAATAAAAAAAAGCTCAGAAAGACTGGGTGGAGTTGCAGCAACTCCGCAGTGGCTATACGGCAACCCTCAGCATGATTAGTCCACGCGGTGACCGCATCGCTCCCTGATCTCACTCCCCCGAAAAAGCCGGCTCATAAAGGCCGGTAAGCTTACCCGCCTGCATTAAGCCACAGCTTGCCTGCGTTCGGTTTTGTCATAGATACCTTAGCGAATCAGGATAGCACTCAGGGTTGACCCGTGTTCATCGAGAGCCTGCTGCTCGCACAGATCTCGTGCCTTATGAGGGAGACTTTTACTCCCAGCACCACCGGCGGGAACATCGCCAGTCAGGCGCACAAACAAGACACCCCCGGAGTTCCAGGGGCGTTGGTGTTGCTAGGTTCTCAATTGACCGAGAGTGTCATTAGCTCTCATTGAGGATCGCTTCCGGGAAGTAGCGACGCAACATCCGGTTCTGGAAGTCGTCCACGAAGCGACTGTTGATGATGATAATGAACCGCTCGAAGGGTGCCTCGCTGTCGAGCTGTTCGATCCCGTCGACGCTGTGGAATAGCCGGTCATCGCTCAGATGAAGGATATCACCCGGATTCAGTGTGATATCGACCAAGGGTTGCGTTCCAGCCTTGTCTGCGTAGAGGTGGTTTTCACCCCCCGTCACGTTTTCTCGATTGAGGACCAGAATGCTCAGGGCCTTGCAGCCATCGGCATGAACCCCCTGTCCCTGAAGGGGGTCGATGCTGCCTTCCCCGCGAACCCCAGTGATCTGCATCAGAATGGGTTCGTGCGCACCGATACTCCACAGCCTTGCCCAGGCGCGAACGAAGGCCTTCACATCGGGGCGTACCATGAATTCCCGAGTCAGCGGATCATAATACCGCAGGCGATCCGCCATGCTTTCCGCGTCGTTGAAGGCACCCCCCTGAGCCATGGGGCATTGGCCCATATCCTCGACATCTCCCTGATCATTCAGGGCAAGCCATGACATCCGCTTCCATCGCTGATTGACATAGGGATCGCGCGGCAGGTCAGCGACAAACCCCTGCCAGGCGGTCAGATCGATTCGCTCCCGAATATCGGTTTTTGCCCAATCCTGATGCCTCAGCGCCTCGGTCACTCCCGGATTCCAATAATCGGCGAGTGAATCGGCAGGCATGGAGGTGAGGTCGAAACCATGCTTGAGAGTATCGAGTTTCATGTGAGTATTCTCCTGTTAACTGGGCGAAATTGCCCGGTGTTGCCGGTGTAAACACTGCGGCCAACAGAAGGAAAATGAAAAGATTTGCAAGGATATGTCAAAGAAATGTACATAAAAAGAGTGATTTTTTTGAAAACAAGATCAAATCGTTGATGAGGTATATATGTCGATTCTCCTACAAATAGGTGTAGGATAATCACAACAATGTGCCTAACGTTGCCATTATGGTGGCTCTTGACTGTGTTTTTTCTTTAAGTGGATCCCATGACTGCCAGCGATTCCCGACATCACAGAGATTCGGAACGCCTTAAGGAGAACCGTAGAAAGTTTTCCAGTAAGCTCGTATCGAAGGTATCTAAAACACCTTCAACGAATGGCATCGATTCGCATGACGCCGGCAAGGAAGAAGTCAAGTTAGTACGTCGCCAGTATCTGGAGAGCGAGCAGCGATTCCGCGCCCTGTTGGAGAGTCTGCCGAAGGTGGCGGTTCAGGGGTATGATCGCGATCGGCGAGTGATTTACTGGAATGAGGGTAGCACTCGTCTCTATGGCTATACCGCTGAGGAAGCCCTGGGACAGTTACTGGAAGATCTGATCATTCCTGCCTTCATGCGTGACGGGGTGATCCAGGCGCATAGTGCCTGGATCAAAGAAGGGGTCGATATACCCGCCGATGAGCTCGAACTCAAGCACAAAACCGGCGAACTGGTATCGGTCTTTTCGCAGCATCTGATGCTCAATGAGCATACCGACTCACCCTTGATGTTCTGCGTGGATGTCGATCTTTCCGACCAAAAGCGCGCCCACCGTGACCTGGAATTCGCCACCCATTTCGACAGGCTCACCCATCTCCCTAACCGCCAGACCTTCGAGGTCGACCTGGATAGCCTGTTGGATTCCTGTCGACGCCAGGGCAATGGCCTGGCAACCATCTACCTGGACATCGATCACTTCGTCGAAATCAATGATGCCCTTGGTTATGATCAGGGTGATCGCCTGCTCGTTGAGCTGACTCGGCGACTGAGAGAGCGCCAGCGAGTCACCGACCTGGTCTCTCGTGTCTCTAGCGATGAATTCGTGCTGGCCTTTCCCGGCGTCCATTTGGACTCCGATGTCAGACGGGTCGTTCGTCATGTCCAGAATGTCTTTCGGGAACCTTTTGCCCTGGATGGTCGGGAGCGTCAGGTCACGGCCTGTCTGGGCGTGGCACTCTTTCCCGAGAATGGTGAATCGTCACGCGAATTGATCCGTAATGCCGATGTTGCCAAGAATCGTGCCAAACTGGATGGTCGGGGTGCTGTTCGCTTCTTCCAACAGAAGCTCCATGATGAGCTGGTTCGCCAGCACGATCTCTCGGCACGACTAGAGGAAGCCCTGGATAACGGTGAATTCACCCTCCACTACCAGCCCCAGGTCTCGGCTGCCAGTGGGCGAATAGAGAATCTCGAGGCCTTGATACGCTGGGAGCCTACCGAGGGCCCGACGATATCGCCTGCCGAGTTTATCCCGCTGGCCGAGCGTTCCGGTTTGATCCATCGTCTGGGCGACTGGGTCATCGAAGAGGCTTGCCGCCAGCAGGTGGAATGGCGATCCAAGGGATTTCATCAGCACCGCCTCGACATCAATGTCTCGGGTCGTCAACTGGTGCGTCTCGATGCCCTCAAGAGCTTCGAGGACTCGCTGCAGCGTCACGGCTTAGGCCCGCGGGATATCGGCATCGAATTGACCGAGAGTGTCCTGATCGAAGCCGACGAGACCGTCCTCGAGGATCTGCGGCGCCTCTATCATCGCGGTTTTCATATTGCTATCGACGACTTCGGGACGGGCTATTCCTCCCTGAGCTACCTAAAGCACTTTCCAGCCACCGCCCTGAAAATCGATGGTTCCTTCATCCACGACGCTCCCACACAGCCGAAGGATAGGGCCATCATGGAGGGTGCCATCTTCATCGGTCATCGGTTGGGTTTGGAGGTGGTGGCCGAGGGCGTCGAGAACGCTGAACAGTTGTCATTGCTTCGCGAAATGGATTGCGACCTAGTCCAGGGGTTCTTCTTCTACCGTCCGATGCCTGCCAAGGAAATCGACCGCCTGCTGGGCGGTTTCGTGCCTGGTCACGAAGGGCCGCCGAGCGGAGCCTTGTCGTGATTTGGCGTCCAATGCCCGGGGTTGCCATGACTGGAGACTTTGTGAACGTCCCCGATGCTCATTGATCGCAGGGACTGACACTGTGGCCCTAGCTGGATTGCTGTTATCGGCCAAAAGCGGTCTTTAAGGAAGTTCTGATTAACGCCTTGTTCACCGGTAAATTAGGAGCGCAGCGAGTAATTTATCCACGTGCAGGAACTTATTAGCCATTTTTGGGCAAAACACCTTCAACAACTTCAGCGCCCAGCATATTTCGCAAGGTAATAAGTGATTGAGGCAGTTTTGATTCTAAGACAAGTAAAGCTCGTGCGTTTTGTGGCAGTGATTCGGTAAGCAATACAGCTTCCATGACAGCTCTGTACTTAACGCATTGAAATAGACCACGGACAATATCACCCTCTGTAGATATGGAGGACTTGACCTCTGCAGCCACCCAAATCTTCTTACTATTAAATGAAACGTCCAGACTATCACCTGATGGCAACGGGTATTCGGTCGTGCCAACAGGAGTGTTGGCGCCAAGCCCGATGACTTTTGGATTTTTTGCAACATACGCTTTGAGAGCCTTATGCTCGTCGCTCTCACCACCTCCAAAGCCACCCGAGGCTTTGTTTACTAACGGCGTGAAATCAGAGATCGTTGGCTCAAGCTCCAGAGCCTTGAGAACTTCTTGCCATCGTGGATAGGAGAACACATGCTGAAGTTCTGCTTCGACGATTGCTCTCTTCTTTTTCAGCGGGAGCGTTGCAAAGTCTTCCTTCTTGACGAGAAACCAACCGACACCCTCTCCCGGTAGCCCCGTGTTTTTATTAACTACAAGACATTGAATAGGTGGGACTTTAACTTTCCATGCCTTCGAAAGTCGTTCTAGAGACTGGCCGATGCTCCCAAGGACGTAGTTGAGATTGCGCGGGTTCGGCATTCTCAACTCTTCCGCAAGATCAGAGTAGAAAACTGGAGCACCAGCCTCAGCTTGACGGACAAGCAACGGTAATGCGGCGCGCGCCCTTACCTGATATGCCTTATCTCCCGAGATTAGTTCAGAAATTGTAGCTGTACTCATGATGTCCTCGGAATGGCTGACGCCCGCAGCAACTGCCGGCAAAGATGGCGCTTAAATTGCGAAAGCAATTTGAGTGACAGGTTTGCCGGTCAGATTGCCTGCGCTTGTTAGGCTTACTTTCCTAGGTACTCTTTTACTTTTTCGGCCGACTTACCCACAGCCGAAACAGCAGCTTTAAGCTCATCTTCTGTACACCCTAGAGACCGACACCAATTTGAGACTTCACTCGGGTCATTGATATCGATTTGTTTATTATCTTCAGGGCTACGCTTTGTTTTATCATCTGGCATTGCAATACTCCTTTTCAGTTTGTGCCCAATACATAGAAAAAATTAGGCTCTGGGCAAAAAGCTGCAGAGGGAGGAACGACTGGCGCAGCTTTTTGACGTCCGCGTTTATGGCATTGTTAGCTTTTTGATTTTCCGAAGTAAAAGCCAATTATTGTACCTATGATTCCGCTAAAAATAGCGCCAAATTCTTTTAATGCTTTCAAATAATCGGTTGCGTTTTGAACTCCGGCGGCTAAAGGCATAAGCACCAATAGCGCAGCTACAGCTAAGACACCTATTACGACAGATAGCGCAAGTATTGCTCTAACCTTTTCGTGATCCATTATTACACTCTCAATTGTTTTTCGACGTTTTTGTAAAAGTCATGGATTACTTGTTGATTAGACGCTTCACCCTGCGCTTCAACCCATTCAAAATTGGCGTTTTGCCTTTCGTACACTAACGCTTCCACATTAACGGCGGTTCCGGTGCTTGTTACATATGTTCTAATTCCGTTCTTGACGACAGGTGACACTACTGGTTCTTCTTCAAATGTAATTTGATAGACAATTTTCTCTTCCCATACTGGGCCCCACCCAAATATACCTTTTGGCTTTGACTTATAGGGCTTGGTGTCGACCATTAATCCATCAGCTGATTCTGATACTAAGTAGCCCTCCCTTCGCAGATAATCCGCAATTTGGTATTTAGCCACGGAAGGTATCACGGCTACTGATACAGCCATCGGTCTGCCAAGGAATGTATTTGTTGCACATCCAGCAAGGCCGATTACGATCAGGAGAATTATTAAATGTCTCATGTGTCTATCCAAAGCTAACGCTTGCAGCAGGGGCGCGACGTCAGGAGCGTCCCTTGCCTGCACTTGTTAATTTGTACCTCAGCCACTCAGCGCTGAGAGAAGGAACGAGCCAATAGATGCAATGCTGCCAGCACTCGGCAAAGCACCCAGTAGCGTTTTGACTACAACCTTACTTGGTGTGCTTGATTCGAACTGACTTTCAATGGCATCAACCACCTCAAGAGCCGGCTGCTGGTCCTGCTGAGGTAAACGACGTTTCACCTCCTGCCGTAACATAGAAATATGCTCTGCGACATCAGGATTAATATTGACTGTGTTAACTGAGTTATCAGTGGAATGATTATTAACGCGAGCGTTTGGCCCGGAAATGTTATAAGTAATACTCTGAACTGCTGCCTTGGCTTCTGGCAGGCCAAGTTTCCGATGGGTCATTTGGTAGTGTGCCTCAATACCACCGAAACCTTCATGAAAGCCAGGGTCGATAACCTCGTAGGTTTCTTCTCCACCATTCGACATTTTCCGCTGAATGAGGTCCCCGGTTTCGATCAAAACATCAGACCGATTGATGAAGATCTTCTTCGACTGAACACTGGCTTTGATGCCATCTACTCGATCACCGTTCTTTTTCAAAAGGGTGACGTTGTCATTTAACATGTCTGAAAAAGTCATGGTGACTCCTTGTGCAAATTAACGCCCAAAGCAGCGGTGCGCAGCATCCGCCTGCCTTTGCTTGTTAGGCATTTATCTACCAGGTAAAGGCAAGTGTTCTCCACAGTACCCAACTACCATCTTTTCGTCGTCTCTATCCACCATAAAGTGAATTCGAATTGTATGTTCAGGATTGTCAGCAATTCCAATTTTTAGATGCTGCCACATATAAACAGAGTTTCCTTTGTAAACAAACTCTCGAGTTTTTGCGAGATCGGCATTATTCACGACGCTTTCTGATTCATTAGCTGCATATTGTTTATTGGTAAATATCGTGCGTGCCTTATTGTCGCCTCCTTCCAAATAGAGAGGGAGATAGTCGATAACAAGCTTTCTTAGCATATCTAATATAATTCTACCCCGCTTAAAGGTGGTTGAGTTCTTGGCGCTCACAGAGGCCGACTCAAGGAATACAACCTGATCACCAAGTGCAGATTCTATGATAGATATGCACTCATTGGGTGTAGGCTCATCGACCCGGCAGGCAACGGCCAATAATTCTTTGTTATCAGTATTGGTTGTGCTGTACCCCGCGCCCTGCAACTGCCGTTTAAGTGAGCCTATATTCCAATTTGCTGTCGCCAGCTTGTTTTCTAGAGAGTCCTTATCTTCTTCAAGCTGAAGTTTTTCTAACTCAATACGATCTAAGTCAATTTTAAATTGATTTTCTTGACTAGCTGCAATCTCAAGGATTTCTTCTATATCTTCTGAGCTTGCATTCTCACTGTTATTTATTCGTGACAAAAACCTTTCTTTGAGCGATTTAGCTTTAACTCCTTCTGACCGAATTTGCTTTCTAATTTTAGGAATGTTCGTATTGTGCGTTACTGTTGATAGAAGAAAACTAATAAGCTCTTTTTGTGAAGAGAAGCGACCATCAAGGTAATTTGATTGAAATAGCTTGTTTCTAATGTGTCCATTTTTAAATGGCGTGTAGATGATATTAATTGCACCATTCCATGACGAAAAACGTTGGCTTAAAACTTCAGCCATATCATAGCTATTGCACTCAGATGAAACCTGAACAACTTGGGCCAAACCAATCAATTGCTCTTGTAGCCGTGAAATATCAACCGGATAATCCCCATCTCTCCCTGGGCTTACCAAGACAATTGGATAGCTTCTGTCTGTTTTTTCAATATCATAAAGCAAGGCCCTATATTCATCATTTGTAGCACCAATCTTCTTAGGTGATACACCGACCGTATCTGGCGCCAAGCTAGAATTTTCAGCGATATACTTTATTAATAAAGGCCTTGTCGTAAATACGTCAGAAGTTACCAAGCTACTCATTTCGTCAGTTTTAAGCACAACCGATACGGCTGTTTTTTCATCCGAAGAGCGTATTCCGATCTCAACTATCCATTGCCTGCCACGCACTGAGCTATCGGGATGCTTTATTGTTACAGCGAACAAGTGCGGAGCTTCTTGATTAGCTATTTCTGTTGTAACCCAGACATTATCGAAATTGAGCTTGTTTGAACCCATAAGATCTCTAGGTTTGATGGCCTCGTTTGTAACCCTCTTTAGCCATCCACAAAGCGACGAAAAGACCGCTCTAAATGAATCCTCTCCTTCTAGTTCAATATAGTTTGCATAAACAAGCATATTAATCCCTTTTGAATATTAATGGTGGTACCTGACTGCTACTGCCTAACGCCGCCAGCACGCGCGGCTTTGTAGTGAAGGCGAAGCCGCAACGAAAAAGACGTCGCCGTGGCTGGCCTTGTTAAATTTTTATAGCGCCATATGCAACAGTGGATAAGGCTTGCCCTGACCATCGACTGGTGAGCGGCCTGTCACTTTAAAGCCAATATGCTGGTAAAAACCTAGCGCCTGCTCATTCTGCTCGTTTACATCGACCTTTGATGCTCCGTGCTCTTTGATAGCGTGGGCAGCTAACCTTGCACCAATGCCTTTTCCACGCGCATCAGGTGAGATGAACAACATCTCAATATTGCCGTCATGGACGCCGCAGAATCCCTGTATTTCACCATTGCCGTTTTTAACGCACCTTAAGTCAACGGCGTCAAAATACTGTTCCAGAATTAGCGGCCTTAACTCCTGCAGATCATCTTCAGCTAAAAAGTCGTGAGTTGCTCTGACCGATTCCTCCCAGATTGTTATCAGCTTAAGGTGATCTTCTTTTTCTACGATCTCGATATTCATCACTAAACCTGATTGAAAATTTAACGCCCAGCTCACCGCGCGATGTGATGTTGGCGACTTTGCTGCGTGTTTTTGCAGGAAAGGTGCAAACATTACAGAGTCCGGTGGAGCTGTTTGTTAGCTGAATTTAGATGATATAGCGCCATTGGCTAATTACTTATTAAGCAACGACGCCAAAGACACTACCTACTACTGCAGTTAAACCCATGGCAAGAGCTCCCCAAAAAGTTACTCTAAAGGCACCAACAGCAATTGATGCTCCACCAGCACGAGCTGCAAGTCCGCCAAGAACTGCTAAAAATACTAGAGATAACACAGAAACAGCTGTTATTAATAAGTTTCCAGGAATAACCCAAGCCACTAATAGTGGAAGCGCAGCTCCTACTGTAAATGTACCAGCCGAATAAAAAGCAGCTTGAACTGGCTGAGCGCTAACTGTTTCTGATATACCTATTTCATCTCTGGCATGCGCCCCTAAAGCATCATGCGCCATTAACTGTTCAGCTACTTTTTCTGCTAATACAGGTTCGAGCCCTCTATTTTCGTATATTTTTGCGAGTTCATCTTTTTCAAACTCAAAATTATTGGCTAATGATTTTTTTTCTAGTGCAAGGTCAGCACTTTCTGTATCTGACTGAGAGCTTACAGATACGTACTCACCTGCTGCCATTGACATCGCACCTGCAACTAGGCCAGCAATACCAGCTAAAAGAATGCTTTCCTGTGATGAGCTTGCTGCCGCCACACCAATAATAAGGCTAGCTGTAGATACGATACCATCATTGGCCCCTAAAACTGCCGCTCGCAACCAGCCTACTCTATGAGATCTATGCATTTCATGGTGTGTCATTTATTACCTCGATATATTTTTCAGCTAACAGTTTTATTCATGCGCATGCGCGTTTTTCTGGGAAGCCCCACCTTGCCAAAATGCATCTAATCTACTGATAAAAAAGCGTAAATACTATTTCATCCTAGTAAGGCTCGTTAGAAAAATGCGCATGCGCGTTAACATTATCACCAGTCTCTGAAAATTGCGCATAAATATAAAAACTCTGATCGTAAGCAATTGTTTTATAAGTATTTGCAAGATTATCCTCTGGCAATACAAGCCTTCACGTTACAGAACTAACCAGAAAAAACGCATTGTGAGCCAGAGGTCCTATCCTGCGGATGACCGCTTTGGGTCGAAAGCAGCCATCAAATAATGTCTCATGACAACATCATACATAACACGCCATCATGCATTGACCGCCTCATCCATCAATTTCACTTAGCCTCAAACCTATCAGACATTGTTTACCACCGTCACTATCCATTAGTCCCCTTTGCTCGTGCCTTTATCACCTTCGCGCCCCTAAACCAAACGCGGTAAGCTTGGCGGCACTCCTGCTGCTGATGATATTTTTGATAATGCCTACCCACTGGATACTCGGCCCGGGTGCCATTGGCCGCCTGCTGGCCCATTCGCTTTCACCTATAGCGGCCATCACGCTAGTTGGTCGCCGTGGGCTGCCTGCGCGTCAGATACTGACCACACCGGAAGGCGAACAGCGCGTGCTGCCGTTTAACTCGTTGACGATAGCTCAACTGGCATCAAATCCGCTTGAACCGCCTGCTTTTGTGCATATCACTACCAAAGCCATGGTGGCTGAGTCTGCGCTGGCTGACATTACGGGCTGCGTCCCCCCTTCTACCCCGCTGGTGCTGTGGCAAAACGGCTTTTTGGCGCAGCCGCGTATTACCCGGGCGTGGCCGGGGCCGGTGTTGTGCGCGACAACAACTGAGGGGGCTTATCTAACCGGTGATGATGGCGTGGTTCATGCGGGGCGCGGGCATACTTTTGTGGGCGATTTGCATAACCAGCACGGTGCGCTGGCGGAAGAATTGGCGCAAACATTAACCCAGGCGGGGTTTGCCGCCACCAAGGTGGATGATATTCGCCAGCGCTTGTGGCAGAAACTGGCGGTTAACGCGGCGATTAATCCACTGGTGGCATTGAATGGCGTGCGTAATGGTGAATTGCGTGGTGAAGCTTATGCGGGCCGTGTGGTGGCGGTGGTAAAGGAAGTTACGGCGATTATGATAGCTGAGGGCATTCAGCCGCCCATTAACGGCCAGGGTGAGGAAGCTTGGTTGGCGTTGGTATGGCAGGTGGTTGAGAACACCGCCAATAATAAAGCTTCGATGTTGCAGGATGTGGAGGCCAAACGCCCCACTGAGCGCGGGGCGATATTGGGGCCGTTGATTGAGAGTGCCGAGCGGCATGGGTTGGCGTGCGAGGTGTTGCAGGGGTTGGATGATGAGTTGGCGGAGATAGAAGTGAGTTATTTAGGCACTCTTCGTCATTGAGGAAAGGTCACCCGTTATATGTGCGGATCACCTGCTAGACTGGATACGAGCCTGATTCACCGTAGGCGTCGGCATTAATGACTTTACCCAGGAGAAGCAAATGGGATCCAAAGAAGAGAGGGACGTAGAGAAAGGCTATCCGAAGGCCGATTTTGTGGCCAAGCTAAGACGACTGGCTGATGCCATCGAGAACGGGGAACGTTTCGATATTCAGATTGCAGGCGAGCGCATCTATGTCCCCGTTCGCGCCGAATTCACCATTGAACACGAACGCTCAGATGATGAAGAGGAAATTGAATTTCAGATCAAATGGAAAAATGAGTAGTGTCTGAATTGAATTGAATTGCGTGCGTGATAACAAGGCAGCTTCGCTGCCCTCCCGCGGGTGCTCGCTACTCGTTACCACGCGCTACATAAAAACCTCTTCCTAGCCAGGCTTTTAGAGCGTGCCACAAGCGCACTTCTCTCATTCAGATTCAAATATCAGGTAACCGGAATCACCACCACTTGTTGGTAGGCGGGGCGTTCGGCGATTCTTTGGTACCAGCGTTCTAGATGGGGGCGCGGCTGCCAGGTTAAGCCGATATGCCATAAGTTGTAGATAAAGGGTGCAACGGCAATATCGCCCAGGCCAAAGTCATTGCCCGAAAAGAACGCTTGCTTGGCCAGCACGTTATCCATCAACTCAAACAGCTCTTCACACGCTTGCATACCCGTTTCAAGAGCGGCGTGATCGCGTTTTTCGGGTGGGGTTCTGACGTAGCCCATTAGGATCGTGCGGTGCCTGGGTGACAGGGTGCTGTTCGACCAATCCATCCACTTTTCAGCCTGTGCCCGTTCGGCGGGGGCTTCGATCCATAGCTTGCTTTGCCCGTACTGGGCGGCAAGGTAGCGAATAATCGTATTGGATTCCCACAGTACGCTGTTGGTGGCGTCATCTTTGAGTAGCGGCACTAGCCCGGTGGGGTTCATAGCCAGGTATTCCGGCGTGTTATTCACCCCGTGCTCAAGCCCCGCCTGGATCTGTTCGAACGGCAGTTCCAGCTCTTCTAGCACCCAGAGCACTTTCTTAACGTTGGTGGAGTTGTTGCGGCCCCAAAGCGTGATCATGGTAGTCCTTGTATATGAGCAGTTTCTTTAAGTTTGCCCGCCCTTGAGGTCGGAGACAAGCTGTGGCTTTGGTGGGATAGCTGGGGCGGCTTCGCCGCCCTCCCGCGGGTGCCTCGTGTTGCTCGTTCCTCGCAAAACTCGTTACCACGCGCTACAAAATCTCGCTCCTCACCACTTACGATTCACTCCTCACCATTCACTCCTCACCATTCACCCTCTTTATCCTGATAAAACTGCATCAGGCTTGAGAAGTCGAGTTTGCCGTTGCCCTTGGCTTTATGCAGGGTAAAGAGTGAGCGGGCGGCGGAGCCCATGGGGACTGCGGAGGCGCTCTGCTGACTGACATCCATGGCGAGGCCTAAGTCCTTGATCATCAGGTCGACTTGGAAGCCGCCCTGGTAATTATTAGAAGCCGGTGCGTTTTCCATGACGCCTGGGTAGGGGTTGTAAACATTGAGTGCCCAGTTGCCGCCGGAGCTCTGCTTCATGATTTCGGAAAGCACCGCGGGATCCAGGCCGTTTTTAACCCCCATATTGATCGCTTCGCAGGTGCCCGCCATCAGGATAGAGAGCAGCATATTGTTGCAGACTTTGGCCACCTGCCCTGCGCCATGGCCTCCAGCGTGGAAGATGTTTTTGCCCATGGCTTCCAGCACCGGTTTGGCCAGCCTGAACTCGACCTCGCTGCCGCCCACAATAAAGGTCAAGGTGCCCGCTTGAGCGCCGCCCACGCCACCGGAAACCGGCGCATCGACAAACCCGATACCCAGCTTCTCGCCCTCTTCAGCAACGCCTCGGGCAGTGGCACCGTCAATGGTAGAGCAGTCGATGACCAGCGCTCCCCGCTTGATCACTTCAAACAGCGGCGCATCGTCTTCAATATATAGCCCGCGTACATGCTTTCCGGCGGGCAGCATTGAAATGATAAAGTCGGCATCGGTGGCAGCTTCCTGGGCCGAGAAAGCCACTTCACAGCCATTCGCTTTGGCGGTCTCTTGCGCCTCTTGAGAAAGATCAAAGGCGCGCACGTCAAAGCCAGCTTTTACTAGGTTGGCAGCCATGGGGCCGCCCATATTGCCCAGGCCGATAAATGCGATAGTGTTCATTTTATTATCCTTATTAGCCGGTAATGGGAAGATTATATTAGCGTAGATCCGCCAGCGGATTTTGCGACCATGCGGAAGATAGTAGCTCGTTGATAAAGCTCTCCTCTACCGAGGCCACATCGGGATACGTCCATGCCGGTTGGCCGTCTTTATCGACCAGCAGCGCGCGAACGCCTTCAGGAAATTCACGGTGGCGGCAGCACTGTACCGAAAGCGCCATCTCGGATTGGAACACTTCCGCGAGCGACATATGCTTGGCGCGCTTTAGCTGCTCATCGATTAACTTAACAGAGACAGGGCTGCCGTGGGCCAGCGTTTGCTGGGCTTTGACAAACCACTTATTGTCGCTTTTTACCGCCGTAATGGCGGCGACAATTTGTTCTACGCTGTCGTGATCCATCAACTCACGAATCAGCGGTGAGTGTTGGTAAACGGGCGTTTCCAGCTCGGCGAATACCGGCTGCGATGTTTGCTCAAGCTCCCGCATAATGCGGTTAACCACACCGTTGGCATCGGTATGTTCACCGGCGCCCCAGCGCGCGTCGGTCAGTTGCTGCAGCATAGCGTCACGGTGGTGGCTGGCGATACAGCGGTCAGCCAAACCTAGATGAACGGCATCTGGCGCATTGATCTGGCAGCCGGTCATGGCTAGAAATCGCCCTGCGCCGTTGGGAAGCCGGTTTAAAAACCAGCTGGCGCCTACATCCGGGTAGAGGCCGATAGTGACTTCCGGCATTGCCAAACGCGAGGTCTCGGTCACGACACGGTGGCTACTGGCGCTTAACAGCCCCATGCCGCCGCCCATCACAATACCATTGCCCCAGCAGATCACCGGCTTGGGGTAGGTGTGCAGCAAAAAGTCGAGCCGATACTCGGTCTCGAAAAAGCGCTCTGGGAAGCTGGGGTCGCCCTCGCCAGTAATGGTTTTATAGAGGTTGACGACATCGCCACCGGCACAAAAGGCTTTCTCACCGGCGCTATCTAGCAGTATCGCCACGACCCGCTCGTCGGTAGCCCAGCTACGCAGGTGGGGCAACATCTCTTCACACATCTCAAGGGTTAACGCATTTAGCGAGCGCTCGGCATTGAGCTTAACTTCGCCTATGACGTGGCCATCATCAGTGGGGTGTTCGGTAAACAGTACGCTGCTCATTGGCTTTCCTTATCCTCTTACAGCTCGGTGGCGCCATCTGCTAGCACTCGGCGAGAGATAATCAGGCGCATAATTTCGTTGGTGCCTTCCAAAATGCGGTGTACCCGGGTATCACGCACATAGCGCTCCATGGGGTACTCCTTGATATAGCCGTTGCCACCGTAAAGTTGAAGCGCTTCGTCGCACACTTTAAAGCCCACATCGGTAGCAAAGCGTTTGGCCATGGCACAGTAGGTAGGGGCGTCGGCGTGGCCTGCATCTAGCTTGGTGGCGGCCATACGCACTAACTGGCGTGCGGCGACCAGCTCGGTGACCATATCGGCCAAGCGGAACTGCAGCGCCTGAAACTCGGCCAGGTGCTTGCCGAACTGTTTGCGCTCCAGCATATATTCCCGCGCTTTGTTAATCGCTTGCTGAGCGGTGCCGATGGAGCAGGTAGCAATATTGATCCGGCCACCGTCGAGGCCCTTCATGGCAATTTTGAAACCGTCGCCTTCGTTGCCTAGTAGATGATTGGCGGGCACGCGCACGTCTTCAAAGGTGATCATGCGCGTGGGCTGACTGTTCCAGCCCATTTTCTCTTCTTTGCGCCCGTAGCTGATACCGTCGGTTTTGGCATCTACCGCAAACGCCGAGACCCCGCTGGCACCTTCACCGCCGGTACGTGCCATCACCACCAGAAAATCGGTGCTCCCGGCGCCGGAGATAAACATCTTGCTGCCATTGATTAGGTAGTCGTCACCGTCACGCTTCGCCGTGGTTTTAAGCGAGGCAGCATCCGAGCCTGAATTGGGCTCGGTTAAACAGTAAGAGCCCAACAGCTCACCCGTGGCCAGCCGTTCGCCCCACTGCTCTACGGCTTCCGGTGTGCCAAAATCCGCCAGCATCCAGGTGACCATATTGTGAATGGTTAGGTAGGCCGTGGTTGAGGTGCAGCCCATGGAGAGCTGTTCAAAGATGATGCTGGCGTCCAGGCGCGAAAGGCCTAATCCACCGACGCTTTCCGGGGCATACAGGGAGCAGAAACCCAGCTCGCCCGCTTTACGAATCACATCAACGGGGAAGAACGAGGTTTGATCCCATTCGGCGGCATGGGGCTCCAGTTCGTTTTGGGCGAATGCCCGCGCCATATCGGCAAAGGCGACCTGGTCTTCGTTAAGCTCAAAATTCATGGCGCATCTCCGCGAGTGTACGTGCACACTGGCTGTTGTCGTTGTAATTGACGTTTACGTTAACTTATCTATTTACTCGACCACAAGCAACATGCCAGCGCTTGCGACCTTAGGTGTAGGCACTCAACGGTTAGATAGAAAAAAGGGCGCCAAACGGCGCCCAACAAGAAGTATTTATAAGTACGGGACAGAGAGAGTGCTATTTAAAAAAGCGCTTACTTAAAGTTTTTGCGGTACATCTTGTCGAGCTCACCGATGATGCCGCTACGGAAGCTGAGTACACAGACCACAAAAATAATGCCGAGAATGACGCTGACCCAGTTGCCCAGCGGCGACTGCGCCAGGATATGCTGCAAGCTAACCACAATGCCCGCGCCCATCAGCGGGCCCAGCAAAGTGCCCACGCCGCCCAGCAGCGTCATCAAAATCACCTCACCCGACATATGCCAGTGCGCATCGGTCAGTGAAGCCAGCTGGAAAACCACGGTTTTCGTCGAGCCTGCTAACCCCGCCAAACCCGCTGAGATGATAAACGCAACGAGTTTATAGGCGTCGGCGTTGTAGCCTAGCGATACCGCCCGGGGCTCGTTTTCACGAATCGCTTTGAGCACCTGGCCAAACGGCGAATGCACCGTGCGCTGAATCAGCGCGAAGCCAGCGATAAATATCGCGAAAACAAAGTAGTACATCGCCAGATTGCTACTCAGGCTGATCACCCCAAATAGGTCGCCACGGGGCACACCATGCAAGCCATCCTCACCACCGGTAAACGGCGCCTGGACAAACATGAAGTACGCCAGTTGGGCGATCGCCAAGGTCACCATGGCAAAATAGATGCCCTGACGACGTATAGAAAGCACCCCAAACACTACGCCAAGCAGCGTGGCTAGCAAGGTGCCAGCGATAATACCCAGCTCCGGCGTAAGCCCTGGGTAACTTGCCAGCAGGTAGCCGGTCACATAGCCGCCGGTCGCTAAAAAGGCCGCATGGCCAAAGGAGAGCAACCCCGCATAGCCCAGCAGCAGGTTAAACGCACAGGCAAATAGCGCGAAACAGAGCACTTTCATTAAGAACACGGGGTAGGCCAAAAACGGCGCGACCAAGCCCACCACAATCAATGCCAGATAGAACATATTGCGACGAAACTTCGCCCGCTTTTGCCGCTCCAGCACCGCGGACGGCGCCGCTATTGTTTGCGATTCTGTCATGTTTATGCCTCCTTACCGAACAGCCCAACAGGGCGCAACATGAGCACAAGGATCATGACAAGAAAGATCACTGTATTCGCGGCTTCTGGGTAGTACACCTTGGTCAGCCCTTCGATGATACCCATGGAGAGACCGGTAATAATGGCGCCTAGAATCGAGCCCATACCGCCAATTACCACGACCGCGAACACCACGATCAGCAGGCTTGAGCCCATGGTCGGCGATACCGGATAGAGCGGCGCAGCCAGTACCCCGGCAAACGCAGCCAAAGCAACCCCAAAGCCGTAAGTTAGCGTTATCAGCAGCGGCACATTGACGCCAAACGCCTGCATTAGCTGCGAGTTCTCCGTACCCGCACGCAGGTAAGCCCCCAACCGCGTGCGTTCGATCATAAACCAGGTAAACAGGCACATCGCCAGCGCCGCCACCAGCACCCAGGCGCGGTAAGTGGGCAGGAACATAAAGCCCAGGTTCAAACCACCCTGAAAAATTTCCGGCGTGGCGTAGCGCGCCCCGGAAACACCGAAGAAGTTGACCAGCGTACCTTCAAAAATCAGCGCCAAACCAAAGGTCAGCAGCAGCCCGTAAAGGTGATCTAAGTGCGCGATCCTGCGCAGTAAAAAGCGTTCCAGCAGCACACCGAAGGCACCGACCACTAAAGGAACCAACAGCAGCGCCAGCCAGTAGTTAATGCCCAGGTAACGAAAGCCTAACAGCGCGGCGAAGGCCCCCAGCATGTATTGCGCCCCATGGGCAAAGTTAACGATCTTCAACAGGCCGAAGATGACCGCCAGACCCAGGCTAAGCAGTGCGTAAAAGGCGCCATTCACAAGGCCCAGCGTTAGCTGCCCCATGAAGACGGCCATTGGCACGCCGAATATCATCATCATGATACGACTCTCCTCGCCGTCAAGCGGTTGGCGGCCACTTGCCGCCAACCGGTTCTAAACGCCACCTACAGTGGCTCGGCCTATTCAGTGGGAACAGCCTAGTTTTGCACTAGCTTGCACTGACTTTCAGACAGCGGGCGATAGGCTTCTTCGGCGGGAATGGTGCTGAGGATTTCGTAAAGGTCCCACTCACCGGTGGACTCTTCCGGCGTTTTCACCTGGGCCAGGTACATATCGTGAATCATGCGGCCATCTTCACGAATAGTGCCGTTGCGGGCAAAGAAGTCTTCAACTGGCATCTCGGCCATTTGCGCGCGCACGGTTTCTGGGTCGTCGGTGCCTGCAGCTTCAACGGCTTTCAGGTAGTGCATGGTGCTGGAGTAAATACCCGCTTGAACCATGGTCGGCATACGGCCTACTTCATCGAAGTAGCGCTGCGCCCACTCGCGGGACTGCTCATCCATATCCCAGTACCAGCCGGTCGTCAGCAACAGGTTCTGAGTAGCTTCGAGGCCAAGGGCGTGAACGTCGTTCAAGAAAATCAACAGGCCGGCAAGCTGCTGTCCGGATTGCGTCAGGCCAAACTGGCTGGCCGTGGTGATGGCATTAACCGTATCGGCACCGGCGTTCGCCAAGCCAACAATTTTCGCGCCGGAGCCTTGCGCCTGAAGGATGTACGACGAGAAGTCGTTCGTGGGGAATGGGTGGCGTACGCCGCCCACAATTTCACCGCCGCTCTCTTCCACTACTTTGGTTACGTCGCCCTCCAATGCATGGCCAAAGGCGTAGTCAGCAGTCAACATAAACCACGTATCCCCGCCCTGCTCTACAACGGCCTTGGCCGTACCATTAGCCAGCGGATAGGTGTCGTAGACCCAGTGAATATGGTTAGGGGTGCAGTGCTCGTTGGTAATACTCGAAGCCGCAGAGCCGGAGACGATGCCCAGCCCGTTGTTCTCTTCCAGCACTTTGGTGACCGCAATGGACACAGAAGACGCCACTAAGCCGCCGACCATATCGACGTTATCCTGATCGATCCAGCCACGCACGGTGTTAGCACCCACGTCTGCGCTATTGCGATCGTCTGCACTGGAAATAACGATGGATGCGCCGTTGACACTGCCGCCAAAATCGGCCACCGCCATTTCCATGGCGGTTAAACCGCCCGGACCTGCGAGGTCGCGATAAGTGCCGGACATATCGGCCAGGTAGCCAATGCGCACTTCGCCATCGCTCATATCCGCCTGGGCAGTGGACACAGCGAGGCTTGAAGCTGCCGCGACGGCAATACTGGCGGTCAGCGTTTTTTTCATAAAGGTCATGTTCGTCTCCTGGCCCTTGGGGGCCCATTTGTTATTGTGCGGTTGTTGTTCAGCTGTTGTTTAGTTATTGAGCTGCTGTGATGCTACGGTTAATAGCAAAACGAAAAAGTCTTCGGAGCAAGGTGGTGCTAGCGTGCTTTTTGGTGCGTTATACCCCCAGCATTGAGTTGAGATGTTCCCGCCGCGATGGCAGCTGCGCGGCACTGATTTCTTCGACAATCTGACCGTGATCCATCACGAAGTGGCGGTCTGCCAGCGGCGCCGCGAAGCGGAAGTTCTGCTCTACGAGCACAATGGTCATACCGCGCTCTTTAAGCTGAACCAGCACTTCGGCCAGCTTCTGCACGATAACCGGCGCCAGCCCTTCGGTAATTTCATCCAGCAGCAGCATGCGCGCACCGGTGCGCAAGATACGCGCCATGGCTAACATCTGCTGCTCGCCACCGGAAAGCCGCGTGCCCTGGCTTCGACGCCGCTCATAGAGGTTAGGAAACATGGCGTAGATTTCATCCAGGCTCATACCACCTGAGCGAACCGTTGGCGGCAACAGCAGGTTTTCATGCACATCCAAACTGGCAAAAATGCCGCGCTCTTCTGGGCAGTAACCAATCCCTAAACGCGGAATATGGTGCGGCTTCATATGCAGCGTTTCATTGCCGTTAATCACAATCGAGCCAGTGCGCCGCCCCACCATGTTCATAATTGATTTCAGCGTGGTGCTTCGCCCGGCGCCGTTGCGCCCTAACAGCGTAACCAGCTCGCCGCGTTTCACATCGAAATTAACGCCGTGCAGGATATGCGACTCGCCATAAAAGGCGTGCAGATCCTGCACCCGCAACATTTCCAGGCTTTGAACAGTATCGATAGGCGCCTGCGCTTCAGCGGTATTCATACGGCAGCTCCTTCTTCTTCCGCAGCGTCGCTGCCCATATAGGCTTCACGTACCAGTGGGTTACGAGAAACAGCCTGGTAATCACCCTCGGCCAAAACAGCGCCTCGCGCCAACACGGTGATGCGGTCGCACAGACGGCTAACCACACTTAAGTTATGCTCCACCATCAATACCGTGCGCCCTTGAGACACGCGCTTGATCAGCGCCACAATGCGATCCACATCTTCCGCGCCCATGCCCTGGGTCGGTTCATCCAGCAGCATCATGGTGGGGTCTAGCGCTAACGTAGTAGCCAACTCAAGTGCCCGCTTGCGCCCGTAGGGCATTTCCACGGTTAGGGTGTCGGCGTACTCCCGCAGCCCCACTTCTTCTAGCAATTCAAGGGCGCGCTCGTTGAGGTGATCCAGGGATTTTTCTGACTTCCAGAAATGAAACGAAGTGCCCAGTTTGCGTTGGAGTGCTACCCGCACGTTTTCCAGCGCGGTCATATGGGCAAACACCGCTGAAATCTGAAACGAACGCACCAAACCTAACTGAGCAATTTCATTGGACTTTTTACCCGTGATCGACTTGCCACGATACAAAATATCGCCGCGGGTAGGCGGCAGAAATTTGGTCAATAAGTTAAATACGGTGGTTTTACCCGCACCATTGGGGCCTATCAGCGCGTGTATATGCCCTTCCTGTACCTGGAGATTGACATCGTCCACGGCGGTGAAGCCGCGAAACTCTTTGGTCAGCCCTCGGGTTTCGAGGACAGGTCCCTGAAGGACATCGTTTGCACTCATAGAGTGGCAAGCCTCTTATTGTTGTTGTGCTAAATCTTTACAGGTAAGCAGATGTGGCTGCCACTGCCTTACCTGAACGTAAGGTGTATGTGCAAACTAGCAACTCTCGCTATGGCAATACAATTACAACTTTGGTCTATCGACGAGATTCTCTTACCTAAACAAACATATTAAAAACATAAATATCAATTGGTTAAATACATTCAACGCTTTTAAACTGCTAGCAATTATTACTTTACGTTAACGTAAACTTGTTTTAGCCTCAGTGGCAGTGTTCCATAGAAGGTATATCTTAGGAATGATCCTTAGGAATGATTGTTAACAACATGCCTTTTTGAGAGAACGTCGCCATGAGCAGAACTTACTCGATTAGCGAACTGGCCAACGAGTTTGACTTGACCACCCGCAGCATCCGATTTTACGAAGACCAGGAGTTGCTTCACCCCACCCGTCGCGGGCAGACCCGGGTCTACAGCAGCAAAGATCGGGTGCGTCTCAAGCTGACCATTCGCGGCAAGCGACTGGGCTTCTCTCTGGCTGAGATTCGCGAGCTATTCGAGCTATGGGACGAAACCCGCAGCGGCAGTAAAAAGCAGCTGCATTTAATGCTCAGCAAGATAGCCGAGCGCCGGTCGGCTCTCGACCAGCAGATGAAAGACATCACGATGGTGCAGTTAGAGCTTGAAAGCGCCGAAATTCGCTGCCGCCAAGCGCTCGAAGAGCTAAATGAAAAAGGGCCACACGAAAAACAGCATGAAGAGGAGCGCACGGGTACTGCTGATGGTTCTTCCGAAAAAAACGCAACCTCTTCCGCCACCATGCACTGACTCAGCGCCCGTTCATCTCTAACGCCAGCTCGACTCGCCGACACAGCTAGCCAGCATAGTTAGCAAACACCAATAATTAATAGCAGGTGATTGACCATGTTTTCACACTACTCAGAACTTAATTTTGGCCTCGATGATGAGCTGAACATGCTGCGTGAGCAGGTCAACGCCTTTGCTTCCAGCGAGATTGCTCCCCGCGCTGCTGAAATCGACCGCAATAACGAGTTTCCCAACGATTTGTGGAAGAAGTTTGGCGATATGGGGTTGCTGGGCATTACCGTCTCCGAAGAGGATGGTGGCAGCGGCATGGGCTATCTTGCCCACTGTATCGCTATGGAGGAGATCTCCCGGGCCAGCGCATCGGTAGCGCTCTCTTACGGCGCCCACTCCAACCTGTGCGTTAACCAGATCAAGATCAACGCCTCCCCCGAACAGAAAGCCAAGTACCTCCCCAAACTAATCAGCGGCGACCACGTGGGCGCTTTGGCCATGTCCGAACCCGGCGCAGGCTCTGATGTGGTCTCAATGCAGCTACGAGCCAAGCAGAGTGGCGATCACTATATCCTCAACGGCAATAAAATGTGGATCACCAACGGCCCCGATGCGGACGTGCTGGTGGTGTACGCCAAAACAGATCCAGACGCCGGTTCCAAAGGCATCACCGCCTTTATTATCGAAAAAGGCATGCCCGGTTTTTCAACGGCTCAGAAGCTCGACAAGCTGGGTATGCGTGGCTCCAACACCTGCGAGCTGGTGTTTCAGGACTGCGCCGTGCCCGCTGAGAATATCCTCGGTGGCGAAGGCAAAGGCGTGCGGGTTCTGATGAGTGGCCTGGATTTTGAGCGCACCGTGCTCGCCGCTGGCCCCATTGGCATCATGCAGGCCGCCATGGATGTGGTGATGCCCTATATCCATGAGCGTAAGCAGTTCAACCAGTCGATTGGTGAGTTCCAACTGGTGCAGGGCAAAGTGGCGGATATGTACACCACCCTGAACGCCTGCCGCGCCTATTTATATGCCGTTGCAGGTGCCTGCGACCGCGGCCAAACCTCGCGCAAAGACGCCGCTGGAGTGATTCTCTACTGCGCGGAAAAAGCCACTCAAGTGGCGCTGGATTCGATTCAGTTGCTCGGCGGCAACGGCTATATCAACGAATACCCCACCGGGCGCCTGCTGCGTGACGCCAAGCTGTATGAGATCGGCGCAGGCACCAGCGAGATTCGGCGGATGCTAATTGGTCGCGAACTCTTCACCGAAAGTAAGTAAGGGTCCTGTCATGAGCTCCATTTCCACTCAGATCAACCCGCGCAGCGATGTGTTTCAAACCAACGCAGCCTCAATGCTCGGTGAAGTGAACAAACTGCGTGAACTGACCGCCGCCATCGCTCAAGGTGGCGGTGCCAAAGCCCGCGAACGCCACGAAAGCCGGGGCAAGCTGTTTGTCCGCGACCGCATCGATCACTTGATCGATGAAGGCTCGCCGTTTTTAGAGTTCTCCGCCCTGGCGGCCCACAACATTTACGACAGCGAGATACCCGCCGCGGGCGTGGTCACCGGTATTGGCCGCGTTTCCGGCGTCGAATGTGTGATCGTTGCCAACGACGCCACGGTCAAAGGCGGCACCTACTTTCCGCTGACGGTGAAAAAGCATATTCGTGCCCAGGAGATTGCCCGCAAGCATCGCCTGCCGTGTATTTATTTGGTCGATTCCGGCGGCGCATTTCTGCCCCGCCAGGATGAAGTTTTTCCCGACCGCGACCACTTTGGGCGCATTTTCTATAATCAGGCGACCATGTCCGCCGAAGGCATTCCACAAATCGCCGTGGTCATGGGCTCCTGCACCGCGGGCGGCGCTTATGTGCCTGCGATGGCGGATGAGTCGATCATCGTCAAAGAGCAGGGCACGATTTTCTTGGGTGGCCCACCGCTGGTAAAAGCCGCTACGGGTGAAAGCATTAGCGCTGAAGACTTGGGCGGTGCGGATGTTCACGCCAAGGTCAGCGGCGTGGCCGACCACTACGCGGAGAACGACGCCCACGCACTGCAGCTTGCCCGCGCCTGCGTGTCACGGCTGAACTGGCAAAAGCGTGGCAAGCTCGCCATGCAGGCGCCAAAACCACCCAAGCTCGATCCTTCCGAGCTCTACGGCATTGTCGGCACCGACCTTAAAAAGCCCTACGACGTGCGCGAGGTGATTGGCCGCATCGTCGACGACTCCGATTTTGACGAGTTCAAACGCTACTACGGCGAGACCCTGGTCACTGGCTTTGCCCATATTCATGGCTACCCGGTGGGTATCGTAGCCAACAACGGCGTGCTGTTTTCCGAAAGTGCGGTTAAAGGCGCGCACTTTATCGAGCTGTGCGCCCAGCGCAAGATTCCGCTGATCTTCCTGCAGAACATCACCGGCTTTATGGTCGGCTCCAAGTACGAACACGAAGGTATTGCCAAGCACGGCGCCAAGCTGGTCACCGCCGTGGCCTGCGCCAAGGTGCCCAAATACACCGTACTGATTGGCGGCAGTTTCGGTGCTGGAAACTACGGTATGTGCGGTCGCGCCTACGACCCCAACCTGCTATTCATGTGGCCCAACGCGCGTATCTCCGTGATGGGCGGCGAACAAGCGGCGGGCGTACTGGCCCAGGTGAAGCGCGAGCAGCACGAGCGTGAAGGCCGCGAGTGGAGCAAAGAGGAAGAAGAAGCCTTTAAGCAGCCCACCCGTGAGCAGTATGAGCATCAAGGTCACCCTTACTACGCCAGCGCCCGCTTATGGGATGACGGCGTGATTGATCCGCTGCAAACCCGCGATGTGCTCGGCTTATCATTAGCGGCAGCCATGAATGCAGAAGTCGAAGAGACGCGCTTCGGCGTGTTCCGGATGTAAGGGGGTCTTACCATGGCTTACTCAACACTGACTATAGAAGAGGGTGTGGCGCGCCTGACCTTAAACCGCCCCGAGGTGCATAACGCTTTTGACGACAGCCTGATCGCTGAGCTAAACGCGCACCTTGACCAGTTGCATACGTTGGCCGAATCAGGCGATGTGCGCGCGGTAGTGCTGGGTTCAGAAGGCAAAAGCTTCTCTGCGGGTGCCGATCTGAACTGGATGAAGCGCATGGTCGATTACGACCTGGAGGATAACCTCGCCGACTCCCGCAAGCTTGCCGCATTGATGCACGGTCTCGACACACTGCCCTGCCCCACGCTTTGCCGCGTGCAAGGCGCGGCTTTTGGCGGCGCGGTGGGGCTTGCCGCCTGCTGTGATGTGGTGATTGCCTCAGGGAAAGCCAAATTCTGTCTGTCGGAAGTCAAGATTGGTCTTTCCCCCGCCGTGATCAGCCCTTACGTTCAGCGCGCCCTTGGTGAGCGGCAAATGCGCCGCTATGCGCTAACCGCCGAGGTGATAGACGCAGAAATGGCGCTCGCCTTCGGATTAGTCCACCAGGTGGTCGAACACGATGCGCTGGATAGCGCGGTCGACGACATGCTTACCACTCTTCAGGCGGGTTCACCCCAGGCCCAGCGCGCCACTAAAGCGCTGATGGGCGCGGTAGCTCAAGCGCCAGACAGTGACGCCACTCGAGAACACACCTGCCAGGTCATCGCCAAACTTCGGGTAAGCCAGGAAGGCCAAGAGGGTTTATCCAGTTTCTTTGAGAAGCGCCGCCCCGTCTGGGCCGATTCTAATAACACACCTCACGCTTCGGAGCGTCGCCCATGAAAAAACACCAAAAAGCCGCTCGCACGACGCCTTTTGATACCTTGCTGGTCGCTAACCGTGGCGAAATAGCCTGCCGTGTGATGCGCACTGCACGCCGGATGGGGCTAAAAACCGTCGCGGTCTACTCTGACGCCGATGCCAGCGCCCGCCATGTGCGTGAAGCCGACGAGGCCGTGCGCTTAGGCCCTGCCGCTGCGCGGGAAAGCTATCTCAATATTGATGCCGTGATTGACGCCGCCAAGCGCACCGGCACCGGCGCTATTCACCCCGGCTACGGTTTTCTTTCCGAAAACGGTACCTTCGTCAAAGCCCTTGAAGAAGCAGGCATTACCTTCGTCGGCCCGCCCGCCTCGGCGATTGCTGCCATGGGCGATAAATCCGCTGCTAAAGCGCGCATGGCCAATGCGGGCGTGCCGCTGGTGCCGGGCTATCACGGCGACGATCAGGACGACACCCTGCTGCGCAGCGAAGCCGACAAAATCGGCTACCCAGTAATGCTCAAAGCCAGCGCCGGCGGCGGTGGTAAAGGCATGCGCGTGGTTGAGTCTGGTGATAGTTTTCAGGCCGCATTGGATGGCTGCCGCCGCGAATCCAAAGCTGCTTTTAGTGATGACCGGATGCTGATCGAGAAGTATCTGGTACAGCCCCGCCATGTGGAAGTGCAGGTATTTTGCGACCGCCATGGCAACGGCGTTTACCTGTTCGAGCGGGACTGTAGCGTTCAGCGGCGCCACCAAAAAGTCATTGAAGAGGCTCCCGCACCCGGCATGACGGCGGAGCTGCGCAGCGCCATGGGCGATGCCGCGGTGCGCGCCGCCCAGGAGATCGGCTACGTAGGCGCAGGCACCGTCGAGTTTCTTTTAGACATTGATGGTTCGTTCTACTTTATGGAGATGAACACTCGCCTCCAGGTCGAACACCCCGTCACTGAGATGATCACCGGCCAAGATTTGGTCGAGTGGCAGCTGCGCGTCGCCATGGGCGAACCACTGCCCTGCTCTCAAGATGAGCTGACGATCACCGGCCATAGCTTTGAAGCGCGTATCTACGCCGAAGACCCGGATCAGGATTTCCTTCCCGCTACCGGCCTGCTCAACCGTTTCGCGCTGGATTTAGAAGGTGCTGGTCTAAGCGGCGACCAAGTACGTTTGGATAGCGGTGTAGAGAGCGGCGATACGGTGTCAATGCACTACGATCCCATGCTCGCCAAGCTGATCGTTCACGGCGCCGATCGTGATGCAGCGCTGGCTACACTCAACCGCGCCTTGGCGGCGCTGGATGTACAAGGTGTCGTGACCAACCGCGCCTTCCTAATGCGCCTGGCAACGCATCCGGGCTTTAAGAACGTGGAGCTGGATACCCGCTTTATCGAGCGCAACGAAGCGACGCTGTTTGCTCCCCGAACTTACAGCATGGAGGCCTACGCCAGCGCGGCGCTGATTGGCCTGAATCAATTGGCTCAGGAGTGCGAAAGTGACTCCCCCTGGGATCGCCATGATGGCTTCCGCCTAAACGCACCCCACACCATTCGAATCGCGCTGTGTGACCAGGCAGATATAAAAGCCGCTGATAGTGACGAGACAGTGGTGATCGTCGAAGGTAAACGCAATGCTGGCGAGGCGCTGTGGAACCTGACTATCGGCAATGACACCCTCACCGCAAGCCTACAGCCGCTCACTGGTGATGCAGTTGCGGTCACGCTAAACGGCCACCGCCGCCGCCTGCAGGCCCGCCGCGATGGGCATGTGGTGGTGATGGCCGACCCCAGCGGTGAAACGCGCCTGTTCTGGCGGCGCATTGATGCCATCGATCATGGCCACCACGAAGCGGAATCCACCCTGACGGCTCCCATGAACGGCACCGTAGTTGCCCTGCTGGTGGAACCCGGCGTGGCGGTTGAGAAAGGCATGCCGCTAATGGTCATGGAAGCCATGAAAATGGAGCACACCATGACCGCTCCGGCGGACGGCAGCGTGGAAACCTTCCACTTCCAGGCCGGCGATACGGTCAGCCAAGGCGCTGTGCTACTCGATTTTGCGGCCAACGAATAAAGGAGCTCTGTATGGCATTGCGCCCATCCACCCTACCCCAGCACGTTCGCCTGTTTGAAATGGCCCCCCGGGACGGCCTACAAAACGAGCCAGGAGGGATAGTACCCACGGCGACCAAAATTGCCCTGATCGAGCGGCTTGCCAAGGCGGGTATGACGCATATTGAAGCCGCCAGCTTTGTGTCACCCAAATGGGTGCCGCAAATGGGTGACGCCATCGAAGTGATGGCCGGTATTAAGCGCCAACCCGGCGTGGTTTACTCAGCGCTCACGCCCAACCTGAAAGGGCTTGAAAACGCCTTATCCGTTGGCGTTGAAGAGGTCGCAGTGTTTGGTGCTGCCTCTGAAGCTTTCTCGCAAAAGAACATCAACTGCTCGATTGCCGAATCGCTGGCACGCTTTGAACCGGTGCTCAAGCGCGCAGGCGATGCTGGCGTACGTGTACGCGGCTACGTCTCCTGCGTATTGGGCTGCCCTTATGAGGGCGAGATCGCGCCAGGCAAAGTAGCCGAAGTCACCAAGGCGCTTTATGAGATGGGATGCTACGAGGTGTCACTCGGCGACACCATCGGCGTCGGCACACCGCTGGCCGCCAAGCGCATGATTGAAGCCGTTCAGCAACAGGTGCCGATTGAGTTCCTGGCCGCCCACTTCCATGACACCTACGGTATGGCGCTGGCCAACCTCTACGCAGTAATGGAAGAGGGCGTCAGCGTGATTGATGCGGCGACGGCAGGCCTCGGCGGCTGCCCCTACGCCAAGGGCGCCTCCGGCAATGTGGCCACCGAAGACGTGCTCTACATGCTTGAAGGGCTGGGGATTGAAACGGGTATCGACCTGCAGGCAGTGATCGATACCGGCTTTTGGATCACTGGCGAGCTAGGCCGCAAGCCGAGCTCCAAAGTCGCCCTGGCAAAAGGCCCTAGCCAGTAAAATTAGACATTATCAATAAAATAATAAAAGCAGCTAACTATCCTCTGCCTTCCCGCTCGGACAAGAAAAATATCGGAGAGTCTCAACATGGCATCATCTGCTCTTACCCAACCCAGCTACTCCAGCAGCATGGCGGACAAACCGCTGCTAGGTATGACCATTGGCGATAAATTCGACCAGATCGCGACGCAATACGCCGATAACGATGCGCTGATTGTGCTGCACCAGAATATTCACTGGAGCTATCGCCAACTTCACGAAGAGGTTAACCGCTGTGCCCGCGCCCTGCTCTCCATTGGGGTTAACAAGGGCGACCGCGTGGCCATCTGGGCGCCCAACTGCAGTGAATGGACGTTAACTCAATTCGCCACCGCCAAAATTGGCGCCATTTTGGTCAACATTAACCCCTCCTACCGCACCCATGAGCTGGAGTACGCGCTGAATCAGTCCGGTGCCCGTTTTCTGGTCACTGCCAACAGCTTTAAAAGCTCTGACTACAGCGCCATGCTGTATGAACTGGCACCAGAATTAAAAGCCAGTAACGATGGCGAGCTGAAGTCACAAAAGCTGCCCGACCTTGAGTGCGTTATTAATTTAAGCAGCGAAAAGCTCAGCGGCATGTGGCGCTGGTCTGACCTGATGAAAGAAGCCAATAAGGTTAGCCAAACCGATGTTGACGACCTGCAGGCAACGCTGCAGTTTGATGATGCGATCAATATCCAGTACACCTCGGGCACCACGGGCTTTCCTAAAGGTGCAACGCTTTCCCACCACAATATTCTCAATAACGGTTTTTTTGTGGCGGAAAGCATGGGCTTTACCAGCAAAGACCGTTTGGTGATTCCGGTGCCGCTTTATCACTGCTTTGGCATGGTGATGGGCAACCTGGGCTGTATGACCCACGGCGCCACCATGATTTACCCGGATGAGGGCTTCGATCCCGGCAAAGTACTTAAAGCGGTTCACGAGCAGAAAGCCACCGCGCTCTACGGCGTGCCCACCATGTTTATCGCCGAGCTTGAACACGAGGGTTTTGCTAGCACTGACTTCTCCACACTGCGCACCGGGATTATGGCGGGCTCGATCTGCCCTGCGGAAATCATGAAGCAAGTCATCAATAAGATGAATATGAAGGGCGTGCAAATCGCCTACGGCATGACGGAAACCAGCCCGGTCTCCACTCAAACGGGTGCCAACGACAGCATTGAGAAACGCGTTTCCACCGTGGGCCGTACCCAGCCTCACTTAGAGAACAAAATTGTCGACCCCGGTAACGGCGGTATCTTGCCACGTGGTGAAATCGGCGAGCTGTGTACCCGCGGCTATAGCGTAATGCTCAAGTACTGGAACAACGATAAAGCCACCGCCGAGGCCATCGACGAAGCGGGCTGGATGCACACCGGCGACCTCGCCACCATGGATGAGGAGGGCTACATCCAGATCGTCGGCCGCATCAAAGATATGGTCATTCGCGGCGGCGAGAACGTCTATCCCAAAGAGATCGAAGAGTTTTTATACGCCCACCCGGCGATTTCTGAGGTACAGGTTACCGGCGTGCCGGATAAGAAGTATGGCGAAGAGCTGATTGCCTGGGTAAAACTCAACAGCACTGCCGATGAGGTCACCGGTGAAGAATTGCGTGAATACTGCAAGGGCAAAATCACTCACTTCAAGATTCCGCGCTACTTCAAGTTCGTTGACGAGTTCCCGATGACCGTCACCGGCAAGATTCAGAAATTCAAAATGCGTGAAATTTCCATTCAAGAGTTGGGCTTGGATCAAGAATCGTAAGCGATGATCCCCTCCAACCCTTTAGCCGACCACTATCAGCGCGCCCTGCGCGCTGATGAGATATTGGCGCAGATTGACGCCCACTACCCCGCTGGCCCCACGCTGCATCAACTGGCCCCTTTGGATCAGCTGCATATTGGCGGCGTGGCGGCCTCTACTCGGCTGCTGGCACGCCTCAACCCTGACACCCACAAAGTACTGGATATCGGCGCGGGGCTGGGCGGATTAATGCGCCAGGGCGCTGCGATGGGTTTTAAGGTGACTGGGCTGGATATTACGCATGGCTTCAGTGCACTGAACAAAGCGCTGAGTTTACGGGTTAACCAGACTGACGCGTTACCACTCACCTGGGTAACCGGTAACGCGAGCGCCCTGCCATTTGCCAATAGCAGCTTTGATGCCGTGCTCTTTCAGCACAGCCTACTCAATATGCCCGATGCCACCAAGGTAATCGCAGAAAGCCAGCGTGTTCTGCGCCCTGGCGGGCAGCTAGTGATGCATGAAGTCATCAGCGGCCCCAATGTGGCACACCTTCGCTACCCGGTGCCCTGGGCAGCCTCTTCCGAGCACTCCCACCTACTGACTATTACAGGGCTGACTCGACTGCTGGAAACAGGCGGTTTTCTACTTGAACACGTGGAAGACTGGAGCGAAATCGCCTTGGAATGGCGCCAACGCCAGCGGCAAAAGGAGCAGACGCCACGGCAAGCGGTGCTGTCACCCCAATGGATATTTGGCGAACGCTTTCTGACTATGGGTAAAAATTTAGTCGATAACCTAGCTCTTGGCGCAATTAAAGTGGTGGAAATCCAAGCCAGTTGCTAACCTGAATAGCAATAGCTTTTCCTCCCTACCCATGGCAAAACGATAATAGATGGGTACGAAACGATAGGTGTATAAGAAATGCCAATCAAACGCTTGGCAAGCACCCTGCTCTGCTGCTCTGTTCCCTGGTTTAGCAGCTACGCCGACGATACCCCGCCGGTCATGGCCTATACCGCACCCAATAGCGAACTGATGCAGCTTGATAACGGCGTTATCTTAGAAGGCAGCGATCTTCAAAGCCTTGATAACTATACTAGCGGTTTTCGAGTCACCGCAGGCTTCAGCCCCTGGCGGCTCCCCCAACTCGATATCGGTGCTGAAATTGCCTACCGGGAAAGCGAAGAAATCGCCACTTCCTCTGGTGTCAGCCCGCTGATTATGGATACGTTGAGCTTGGGAGGTGCCGTTATTGCCGGTATTCGCATGGGCGCTTTCAGCGTCTATGCGAAGTCCGGCATCACGGAATGGCGAGGTGAAAGCGACCTGAAAGGTGCCGATGAAAGCGGCACTGCGATGCTACAAGGTTTCGGCGCCACCGTGACGATTAACCGACTCGTCAGTCGTTTGGAGTACGAACGCATCGACGCTCCCTCCCTCAACCACCTCAATATGCTAAGCGCTTCTCTGCATCTGCCTTTTTAGTTTTCACCTACACGTTGAACATTATCGCGATCTTGGTCTGGCGGTGTCCAAATAGGCACATCTTCCTGTTGCGGTTCTGGCCAATCCTGCTGCATGGCACTATTCAGCGACTCTTCCAGCTTCATAAATAGCTCACCATAGCGGGGACTGAAGCTGATGCCCTCTTCGATATCTTTCCAGGCGGCAAACAGCTCGTCTTCATGGGCATCTTCGTTCTGCACAAAGGCCCAGGTCATCTGCTTCGCTCGCATGGGGTGCACGCCCATAGCCGTCAGCGCGTGACCACCCAGCTCTAGCGCTGAGTGGTAGGTTTCACTGATCACGTCGTCGGCGCCCGCATCACGCAGCTGATAGCCATGCCCACGGTCGAAGGCACGGGCCAACACCCACACTTGGGGGTAGGCATGCTTCACATGCTTAACCATCTGCACGGCACGCTCACGATCATCTAAGGCGATAACCAATAGCCGAGCGTGCTCAATCCCTGCGGTCTCAAGCAAATCGGAGCGACTGGCGTCGCCAAAGTAGCTTTTGATGTTAATTTTTCGCAGGTTCTCGATCTGCTCAATCTCCAGATCCAGCGCCACGATGGGGATATTATTGGCGCGCAGCAAGCGGCAGATAATTTGTCCAAACCGCCCTACCCCCGCCACGATAACCGGTGCCTGCTCCTCAATGGCATCGGCTTCGCGATCATCGTTTTTAGCGATAAGGTAGCGCGGCAGCACCAGTCGGTCATAGGCAATAAATAGCAGCGGCGTTAAGAACATCGATAGCGCCACAACAAGTGAGAGAATCTGGGAGATATCAGTAGGAATCACGCTGTTTTGTACGCTGTAGGTTAGCAGCACAAAGCCGAATTCACCGGCTTGGGCAAGGCTTAACGTAAATAGCCAGCCGTTGCTGCCATGCACGCGGAATAGCAGCGCCAAGCCCAGCAAAATAACACCTTTGACAACGATAACCGCCACGCCTAACGAGAGTACCGTGCCCCACTCTGCCGCCAGCACCGAGAAGTTGATGCCCGCGCCGACGGTAATAAAGAACAGCCCCAGTAGCAGCCCTTTGAAGGGCTCAATATTGGCTTCCAGCTCGTGCTTAAACTCGCTATTGGCCAGTACCACGCCGGCCAGAAAGGCCCCCAGGGCAGGAGATAGATTGACCACACTCATCAGTGCGGCGATGCCAATGACCAGCATCAGCGCCGTAGCGGTAAACACCTCGCGCAGGCCAGAGCCAATCACATAGCGAAACAGCAGCGGCACTAAATAGTAGCCCCCGGCTATCACGCTGGCGATAGCGGCGACGACCACCAAGGCGTGTGCCCAACCGGGCAAATGGGTGACCAAGCTTAAGCTGGCATGGCCATCATCGCCGCCCGCGCCCATTAATTCCGGCAGCGCCAGCAGCGGAATCAGCGCCAGCATTGGGATCACCGCAATATCCTGGAACAGCAGTACCGAGAAAGCGCTGCGCCCGCCTTCAGTTTTGGCGAGCCCTTTCTCATTGAGTGTTTGCAACACAATGGCCGTGGAGGAGAGCGCAAAAATCAGCCCCACCGCCAGGGCGGTTTGCCACACAAGCCCCAGCCACCAAGCAATGGCAGTGCCAGCAGCGGCCGTTAGCACTACCTGAAGCCCACCCAGACCGATCAGCCTAACGCGCATCGCCCAAAGGCCCTTGGGGTCAAGCTCCATGCCCACCAAAAATAGCATCATCACCACGCCAAACTCGGCAAAGTGCTGAATGGTGGTGGTCTCCTGCCCCACTAGCCCAAAAATGGGGCCAATCACCACCCCAGCAACCAAATAACCCAGCACTGACCCCAGGCCAAAGCGCTTGGCCAGCGGTACCGCAATCACCGCGGCGACAAGGTAAATAAAAGCTTGAATAAAGTAGCCGGTCATCGAATTCCCTTAACGTAAATCAACACGCATTGCTTGACTTTTCTGGCCAACAATATATCGTACTAGTACGCTAGTACACGCTTATTAACCGGCCTTGACCATGCCCACAAACGAACACTACCAGGCTGAGCTCATTCGTCACCTGCTCGCCATCGACTCGCCGGACGCAATGGATGAGGCGCTGGCCAGCCTGCTGACTCCTGCAGAGTACCAAGAAATCAGTAAACGCCTACAGATTTTTAAAATGCTGCAGGAAGGCGTGCCCCACCGCAAAATTGCCGAAACCCTGGGCGTGGGCATTGCTACGGTTTCACGGGGCTCCCGCGCCTTAGCAACGTTACCTTCTTCAACATCGCCACCTTCTTCACGGAATGATCCATCATGACCACTGCCAATACACAGGCCGCATCAGGCCCGCAGCCTTTTACGCTGCCACGCAAACCTCACTATGTGACCTTGGCGGCGGACTGCGACTTCTTTGCGCTATTTCAAAAAATCGAACGCCAATTTGCGACCTGCTACATGCTGGAGTCCCTGGGCGAAGACAGCCATATGGCGCGCCATTCGATCATTGGCTTTGATCCCGAGTACACGCTTTACGCCAACGGCAACACGCTGACCATCGAAGACCGCAAAGGCAACGCCAATCACTACCCCAGCGATAATCCCTATGAGCTGCTGCGCAGCTTGATCCCGCAGAATATTATTTCCCGCAAATATGCCGGTGGATTAAGTGGCTATCTTGGCTACGACGCCATGCAGTATTTCGAGCCATCGCTAACGCTCAAAGCCAGCGACGATTTCGATACCTTCCGCTTTGGGCTCTACAAAGATGGTCTGATCCTCGACAAAATGACCGGGGAAGTCACCTACTTCTACTACGACAACAGCCGCTACGACTTTTTGCAGACGCTGATCAATGCAGACGATGAGCCAGCAGGCCCGCTGCAAATCACCGCGCTGGGCGACACCATGAGCCAGGCAGAGCACGCCGAGGCGGTGGCCAAGGTAAAGCAGGATATTATCGACGGTAAGGTGTTCCAGTGTGAAGTCGGCTTTAAAAAGCGTTTTCGTATTAAAGGCGATACCTTGGCGCTCTACGACCAGCTACGCACCATTAACCCTTCGCCGCAGATGTACTACGTCAAATTTGGCGAACAGAAGCTGATTGGCGCCAGCCCCGAGCTTCTGTTCCGGCTGCGCCAAGGGGAAATGGAAACCTTCCCCCTGGCGGGCACCACGCTGCGTGGCCAAACGCCCCAGGAGGATACCCAGCTCGCCCGGGCGCTGCTCAACGACCCCAAAGAGATCGCCGAACACAATATGATTGTGGATCTACACCGCAACGATATTGGCCGGGTGGCCCAGTTCGGCACCGTCAAAGTGCGCAGCCTGATGGATATTAAGCGTTTCAGCCACGTTCAGCATATCTCCAGCGAGATCGTCGGCATTATCGCCGAAGGCGAAGATATGTTTACCGCGCTGGCCAGCAACTTCCCTGCAGGCACACTCACCGGCGCCCCCAAGATTGAGGCGATGAAAATTATCGACGACCTGGAAACCGACGGGCGCGGCCCCTACGGGGGTGCGGTGGGCCAGTTCTCGTTTAACGGCGACTGCACCTTTGCCATTCCCATTCGTACGGTATTCGTCAACGGCGAGCGCGCTTACGTGCAAACCTGCGGCGGCAACGTGTATGACAGTAACGCCGAAGATGAATACGAAGAGATTCGCCGCAAGTTTGCCGGCACCCGCAAGGCCTTGACCCCCTTTATGAGCACGGAAACGGAGAGCCCCGCATGAAGGTGCTGATCATCGACAACTACGACTCCTTCACCTATAACCTCTACCAGTTTATTGGTGAGATTCTGACCACGGAGAAAAATCGCGGCGGGCTGGCCAATTTCGAGATACTCGTTAAACGCAATAATCAAATCGATTTTAACGCCATCGAAGCCATGGCGCCGGATCGCATTATCATATCCCCCGGCCCCGGCTCGCCGGATGACCCACACTACTTTGGCGTGTGCGCTGAGGTGATCGAAAAACTGGGTAAGACCACGCCGCTGCTAGGCGTTTGCCTGGGCATGCAGGGCATTGTGCACGTATTCGGCGGCAAGGTGGTGAAAGCGCCGCTACCCATGCACGGCAAAATTAGCCCGATCAATCATAATAACCATTCGGTGTTTAATGGCGTACCCGACCAGCTTGAGGTAATGCGCTATCACTCACTGATTGCCGATGCGGCCACCCTGCCCGAGTGCCTGGAAGTAACCGCCACCGTAGGTGCCCTGGAAGCTGCTAATTTCGAACAGCGCAGCCGCTGGCAGTCAATGGGTGAGTTTGAGCTGATGGGCGTTAAACATCGGGAGTACCCGATTCACGGTATCCAGTTTCATCCAGAGTCTTTCGCTACCGAAGGCGGCAAAGAGTTGATTGCTAACTTTCTGTTTGCGTCTAAAGTTTGAGGCATTGGAATGATCATATCCGTACTGCCCAAGGAGGTGCGATGAATGAGCTACTCGATCCCACCAACGACTACGTCTTCAAGCGTCTGTTTGCCGAAGCTCCTGATCTATTAGTGGATTTGATCAACGACCTGCGCCCTGACTTACCTGACATTGAGTCGGTGGAAATACTCAATCCGACGATTGAGCCGTCAGAGCTGAACGGCAAGTACATCATACTCGATGTACTTGCACGCGATGGCGAAGGCCACTGCTATAATGTAGAAATACAAGTGCGTCGCTACGGTGCTTGGCACAAGCGTGGGTTGTTTTACCTAGCCCGTATGTTGGGAAATCAGCTCGGCGCGGGCGAGGATTACCAAACGCTTAATGCTACGGTAGGTTTACATCTTCTCGACTTTGACTTGTTCACCGCAACGAACGCAGAACGACAGCAGGCAATGTGGCGGTTTGAGATGCGCGACGAGCAGCAGCCGAATGTATCGCTGGGGAACATTCTGCAGATGAACCTGATCGAACTAAACAAGGCGGATCGTCTTGGGGGATCGGAAGGCCCGCTGCGCGCCTGGATCACCTTCTTTAAGCATTGGCAGGAGGAGCTTACCATGGCCAATATTGCCCACGAGCCGGTTAAGAAAGCGATGAGCCGGATCCGCGAGCTGAGCGCCGACGAAGAGACTCGCCGTTTGGCGCTTGTGCGGGAACGGGCGCTGCGGGATGAGGTTTCGTTTTTGAATGAAGCTAAGCAAGAAGGTCGACTAGAAGGTTTTTCAGGGCTGCTGCGTATTCAGTTAGCCTCAAAATTTGGTGAGTTACCTTTGTGGGTAGAGGCAAAGCTTGACGCGGCAACCGATGAGCAGCTTAGCACCTGGGGAACTCGAATGCTGACAGCCAAATCTCTCGACGAGCTGTTTAAGCCCTAAATACACGGCAACTGTTGGCTCGGCCACTTGGCACTGAGCAGGTGATAGGCATGGTTGCCAAACATGAATACATCTACCTGCTATGACGAATAGCCTAGGTAAAACAGCAAGCCCCACAAACCCGCTAAATTCACTGCTACCGTAACCCAGTAAACCAATCGAAAAGCGGTTTTCTGGGTTTTATGCCGCAGCCGCTGCTGGGCCAGTAGCGCGCCCGGCCAACCGCCCAACACCCCAAGCAAATGTAGCGACTTCTCGCTTACCCGACGGCGGTTTTTAATCGCCGCTTTTTTATCGATGGCATAGGTCACGTAAGCGAGAATACTGACCACAGCGTAAAAAGCGACGATTGGGATCACAGTGGAGACTCTTGAAGGATGAGGTGTTGAATGCTATTTGCGTCGCGGTGAAGGCTTGCCGCCCGCCGCCGGTTTACCGCGGCCTTTACCCACTGGCTTACCTTTCGCGCCAAGCTTGCTTTTAGCGCCCGGCTTACCGGGGGCTTTGCCTTTGGAGTGCGGCTTACCAGAAGCAGCGCCTTTCGGGCCGGTACTGACTTTTCCGCTGGCGGCTTTTTTACCTTTGGGAAGGGGTTTAGCGTCGGCGGCTTTGGCCGGTTTCTGACGCCCTTTAGCGGCGGGCGGCTTTGCTCTGCCTGCGCTGTAGTTGGGTCTTTCAGGTTTAGGTTTGCTTTTCTTCTCTGGGGCAGCCTCTGAGCGTTCAGTCAGGGCGATAATGGTCTCGATCTCTTTGGCGGTGAGATCGCGCCAATCGCCCAGGGCTAAGCCTTTAAGCGGCACATTCATAATCCGCGTGCGAATCAGCTGGGTGACCTCATAGCCAAAGTATTCGCACATACGGCGAATTTGCCGATTGAGCCCCTGCACCAAGGTAATGGTGAACACAAAGGTGGACTCTTTTTGCACCTTGCAGCGCTTGGTCACCTTACCCAGAATCGGCACGCCGCTCTGCATGCCGTCGATAAACTCGTCGGTAATCGGCTTGTTCACCGTCACCTGGTACTCTTTTTCGTGGTTGTTATTGGCGCGCAGAATCTTATTAACCAGATCGCCGTTATTGGTTAAAAAGATCAGCCCCTGGGAGTCTTTATCGAGCCGCCCAATAGGAAATATCCGCGTGCCATGTTTTACAAACTCAACGATATTGTCCTTTTCGCTGGACTCGGTGGTACTCACAATGCCCACCGGTTTGTTCAGCGCGATCAGCACCAGATCCTCCTCTTCCTGAGGCTCGATCTCCTGACCGTTGACCTTAACCAGATCCCCCGCCACCACTTGATCGCCAGTAGCGGCGCGGCGGCCATTAATCCACACGTTGCCCTGCTCCACAAAGCGGTCGGCCTCGCGGCGCGAACACATGCCACTTTCGCTAATGTACTTATTGATCCGGGTAGATTTTCGCAACGACATATAACGCCATAGGGCTAAAAGGGAATAAATATACGCTTAAAAAGAGGAGCCGGGCTGCTTTAGAAAGTCCAGCTCCTCGTCGCTAGAGGCCCGCCCCAGCAATGCATTGCGGTGCGGATAACGCCCGTAACGATCAATAATCGCCTTGTGGCGTACTTCAAAATCGAGATTATTCTCTAACCCCGGCTGGTCAAACAGCTGCATCGCCAGCTCATGAATGACCACAGACTCGCTATGCATATAGGGCATATACAAAAACGCCCGCTGCACGCTGGAAAGCGGAGCATCGGCTCCAACGGCCACTGCCTCTTGGGCCAGCGCCAGCGCTAAGGTATCGGTGGCAAAGGCGCGGGCGTCGTCGCGGTAGATATTACGCGAGAACTGATCCAGCACAATGATCTCCGCGAGCCGCCCTTCGGCTGTTTGCCGCCAAGCGTAGCACTCGCACTGTGCGGCTTGGGCATGCAACGCGCCAAACTGCTGCGAGATTGTACGATCCAACTCAGCGTCTTTTTTAAACCACTGAGCCGGCGTCAATTCCTCAAACCAAAAATCGAGTACTGCTTGAGCATCTGAGAGCATTGACGCCTCCTCCTTAGAGTAATTAAAAAAACCAGCCCGTACTACCTAGCCCGTATTACGTAGACCCGCCGCAATTCCCGCCATGGTGACCATGAGTGCGCGGGAAAGATCGGCGCTAATCGCCCCATCGGCATCACGATTACGCTGCAGCAGCTCCGCCTGCAAACCGTGCAGCGGATCAATGTAGGGGTTGCGAACATCGATCGCCTGGCGAATCAGCGGCGTGTTCTCCAGCAGCTTCTCCTGCTGAAGAATATCCAGCACGGCTTCTTCCAACGACGCGAAGCGCTGGCGTAATTGTTTACCCAACGCCTTCAACGAGGGCTCGTCGACTAAGCGGTGCTCGTAGTAAGCGGCAATCGCTACGTCAGCTTTAGCCAGCAGCATCTCAAGCATGTCCAGGTAGGTGCCGAAGAAGGGCCACTCATTGCGCATCTCTTGCAGCACATCACGGCCACCGGGCTGTTCCAAGCGCCGCGAGAAGGCTTCGCCGCTGCCCAGCCATGCGGGCAGCATCAGGCGAATCTGCGTCCAGGCGAAAATCCATGGAATGGCGCGCAGGGTTTCGACCCCGCCATCCTGACGCCGCTTGGTGGGGCGTGAGCCCAACGGCAGCCTGCCCAATGCGCCTTCTGGTGTGACCGCGCGGAAATAAGGCACAAAGTCCGGGTCTTCCCGCACTACGCCTACGTAAGCCGCGTGCGCCACCTTGGCGAGCTGATCCATCTCCTCGCGCCAGTGGGGTTCTGGTGTGCGTGGAGGCAATAGCGTGGCCTCCAGTACTGCACAGGCGTAGATCTCCATGGAACGAAGGGCAATATCGGGTTGGCCAAACTTGAAGCGAATCATCTCGCCCTGCTCAGTAACCCTGAGGCTGCCGTTTACCGAACCAGGGGGCTGGGAGAGTATCGCCGCATGGGCCGGACCACCACCGCGGCCGACGGTGCCGCCGCGGCCGTGGAACAGGGTTAAATCGACGCCGTGTCGATTACACACATTCACCAGCGACTCCTGTGCACGGTACTGCGCCCAGGCAGCGGCCAGCTGGCCGGCATCTTTTGCCGAGTCAGAGTAGCCAATCATGACCTCCTGACGGTCATCGATCAGCGAGCGATAGCCAGGAATTGAGAGCAGTTTATCGACAACGTCGCCTGCGTGATCCAGGTCGTTAAGGGTTTCAAATAGCGGCGCAATCGGTAGCGTTACCTGTCCCCCAACCTCTTTCATCAGCAGTGCGACGGTGAGCACGTCTGAGGGCTCAGCGGCCATGGAGATAATGTACGTTCCCAGCGCTTCAGAATGCTCCTGGGCGATGACTTTGAAGGTGTCCAGCACCTCCCGGGACTCGGCGGAGCACTCCCAACGGCGAGGAATCAGCGGGCGGCGCGAGGAAAGCTCGGCGAGCAGAAACTCTTGGCGCTGAGCCTCGTCCCATTCGCGGTAGTGGCCAAGGCCCAGCGTGCTGGTCAGCTCTTCTATCACCTGGGCATGGCGGCTGGCTTCTTGGCGTAGGTCGAGCTTGGTCAGCGTGACGCCAAACACGGCTACCCGGCGCAGGGTGTCCAGCAGTGCGCCATTGGCGATGGTGTCGAGACCTACATCGCACAGCGAGCGGTAGCAGGCGAGCAGTGGCGAATAGAGCTGATCGCGGGTTTCGATAATCGGCCCGCCGTCGTAGTTGCGCCCTTCCAGTTCGGCCTTGGCCCAATCCCGGGTCGACTCCATCCTCGCAAGCAACCGCTTGAGCACTTCGCGGTAAGGCTCAGCGACATCGCCCGCTTCGGCTTTGAGCGCACTATTGGCCTTCCACATGGAGAGCTCGGTTTTGAGCTGCTCAAGATCGCGCAGATAGAGATCGGCGGCCATCCAGCGGCCCAGTAGCAATACTTCGCGGGTCACCCGTGCGGTAACGTTGGGGTTACCGTCCCGGTCCCCCCCCATCCAGGAGGCGTAGCGAATCGGTGCGGCGTCCAGGGGCAGGCGCTCGCCAGCGGTATCCAGCAGCAGATTATCCAGATCGCGGTGGAAGTCAGGCACCGCCTGCCACAGCGAGTTTTCGATCACTGCAAAGCCCCATTTGGCTTCGTCTACCGGGGTGGGCCGCTCGTGGCGAATCTCGTCGGTGTGCCACGCCTGACTAATCAGCTCTTCCAGGCGCCCCTGGGCGCGGGTGCCACGCTCAGGGTAGTCATCAGAGCTCTCAATAGCGGTTAGGCACTCATCAATGGCGTCATATTTTTGGATCAAGGTGCGGCGGATAACTTCCGTGGGGTGCGCGGTGAGCACCAGTTCTACGCGCATATTGGCGAGGGCCTCAACCAGATTACGCGGTGAGTTGCCCGCCTGCTGGGCGCGCTCAAGCAGCTCCCCCAACACCGGCTGGGAACCGGGTTTGTAGTCCTCTACCCGGCGAAAGCGTGCCCGATAGTGCTGTTCGGCAATATTGGCGAGGTTTAAAAACTGGTTAAAGGCTCGGGTGACCGGCAGCAGGTCGCTCTCGGGGAGCTCACGCAGATACTCGATCAACTCGCGCTGTTGCAGCGAGTCGCCCTGGCGCCCGCGCTTGGCGTGGGCGCGGATGGTTTCAATTTTATCGACAAATGCTTGGCCCAAATCATCGGCAATGGTGCGCCCCAGGCTGTCGCCCAGAATACGCACGTTATCGCGCAGAGATTCGTGTAGGTCGTGACTCATTGGCATGGCCTCCTTGCAGGGGTCGCATAATTATTAAATCAGGGATGGGTAGGTTGTTTTTCTTCTGCTTTCGCCGCCTGCCAGTGGGCTTCCATCTCGTCTAGAGAAGCCTCCGTCAATGGCCGCTGGGCAGCGCTCAGCTCGCGCTCAACAAAACGAAAACGGCGCTCGAACTTGGCATTGGTAGCGCGCAGGCACTGCTCCGGGTCGGCATTCAGCGTGCGGGCAAGGTTGGTGACCGCAAACAACAAATCGCCGACTTCTTCCTGGGCGTGCTGCTGGTCGCCAGCGGCAAGCGCTTCTTCGACCTCGGCCAACTCTTCACGAATTTTGTCAATCACACCGCGGGCATCGGGCCACTCAAAGCCTACCCGCGCGGCGCGTTTAGACAGCTTGGCAGCGCGGCTTAGCGCAGGTAGCGTGCGCGGTACATCGTCGAGCACAGAGGGCGCCTCATCGGCCCTTTCAGCACGCTTCCTTTTCTCACGTTCTTCGGCTTTCAACGACTCCCAGCGGCTGTTGACCTGCTGGGTTTGCACTTCCTCGGCGCTCACCCCCGGCGGGCGGCGCGAGCCAAGGGTGCCCTCCGGAAATACGTGGGGATGGCGACGCAACATCTTGGCGGTCAGGGTATCGACGATATCAGCAAAGTCGAAGCGCTGCTCTTCGGCGCCGAACTGGGCGTAGTAAACCACTTGAAAGAGCAGATCGCCCAGCTCGCCGGGTAGTTCGTCAAAAGCGCGTCGCTCGATGGCATCGGCGACTTCATAAGCCTCTTCCAGGGTGTGGGGAACAATGCTGTCCCAATCCTGCTGGAGATCCCAAGGGCAGCCCTGCTCCTGGTTACGCAGCACCTGCATGAGCGTCAGCAGGTCGTCGATACCATGGCGCATTATGCTCCTCCCTTGCGGATATTTTGTTCCGGGTCGGCGTTACGCAAACGGCGCACTTCGGTAACGTTAGGCAACTGCTGGATACGCGAGAACAGCCGCCCCAGGGACTCCAGACCGTCGACTTCCAGCGTGATACGCAGCCGGGCAATGCCCTCATCAGTATCGGTGAGCGTGTTCACCGCCAGCACGTTAACTTTTTCATTACCCAGTAAACCAGTGACATCACGCAATAGACCGGAACGGTCCCAGGCCTGAATCTCGATGGTCACCGGGTAGCGGGTTTGGGCGCGCTCGCCCCACTCCACTTCGATAATGCGCTGGGGTTCGTCCAGGCGCAATTGCAGAATATTGCTGCAATCCTGACGGTGAACAGTAACGCCGCGCCCCTGGGTAATAAAGCCGATAATCGGCTCACCGGGCACCGGGCGGCAGCAGTTGGCCATACTGGTTTTCAGGTTGCCGACACCCAGCACGGTAATATCGCTTTTGGTGGCTTTGCTGGATTGGCGTTTTGGCTTGGCGAGTAGGCGGTCGAGCTGCTCTTGGTCGTCACTTTCGCCAAACAGCTGCTGGGCCTGGTGTAGCACTTGCCCAATGCGCAGGTCACCGGCGCCAATGGCGGCGTACATATCATCAGCATTGAGGTAGTTAACCGCTTTGGCCAGTTTGGGCAGATCAAGGCCCTCGACGTCCAGACGGCGCATTTCACGGTCAAACAGCACGCGTCCTTCGTCCAGATTTTGATCCCGCGCCTGATGTTTAAACCACGCCTGGATTTTGGCCCGCGCCCGAGAGGTGCGCACATAGCCCAGGCTGGGGTTTAACCAGTCGCGACTCGGCCCGCCTTTGGTAGCAGTAAGAATTTCTATTTGCTGGCCGGTTTTAAGCTTGTAGGTGAGCGGTACGATGCGGCCATTAATCTTGGCGCCTCGGCAGCGGTGGCCAATTTCGGTATGCACCCGGTAGGCGAAATCGATCGGTGTAGCAATCCGCGGCAAATCGATCACATGACCGTCGGGGGTAAATACATAGATACGGTCAGGTGCCACATCGCTAGAGAGCCCTTCGCGAAGATCGCCAAAGCCGCCCACTTCGTCCTGCCACTCTAATACCTGACGCAGCCAGGCAATTTTCTCTTCGTAGCTACGGCTTTTGGCGTTGGTGTCGTGGCCTTTGTAGCGCCAGTGGGCGCACACGCCCAGCTCCGCTTCGTCGTGCATGGCGAAGGTGCGAATTTGAATTTCGAGCACCTTGTTTTCTGGCCCCATCACAGCGGTATGCAGCGACTGGTAGCCGTTCTTTTTGGGGTTGGCGATGTAGTCGTCAAATTCGTTGGGCACATGGTGCCAACGCGAGTGAATAATGCCCAGTACGGTGTAGCAGTCGGCTACTTCTGGCACCAGGATACGCACCGCACGTACGTCGTGTACCTGGGAAAAATCGATCCGCTTACGCTTCATTTTGCGCCAGATCGAGTAGATATGTTTGGCCCGACCATCCACGTCATAGCGGTGGATGTGCTGGGCTTCCATCAAAGCCTTGATGGTTTCGACGACATCGTGGATGTAGCGGTCGCGGTCAAGACGCTTCTCCGCCAGCAGCTTGGCTATCGCTTTGTACTCGTCTTCGTGTAAATAACGAAACGATAGGTCTTCCAGCTCCCACTTAAGCTGACCGATGCCCAGGCGGTGAGCCAGCGGTGCGTAAATATCGGCGACTTCCCTGGCCACCTGTAAACTTTTTTCCCGGGGAGCGTCTTTTACCTGGCGCAGGGCACAGGTTCGCTCGGCAATTTTGATCAGCGCTACCCGCACATCGCCGACCATATTAACCAGCATCTTGCGCAGGTTTTCCTGCTGATTGTGTTGGCCCATACCATGGTCAGGCGCCAGCGGATAGCTGATAGCGGCCATTTGCAGCACGCCATCAATCAGGCTGGCCACTTCTTCGCCAAAGCGCTTTGACACCGACTCAAGGCTCAGCAGTTCTTCACGCACCGCGCGGTAGAGAACGGCGGCCTCCAGCGTCGCTTGATCGAGCTTTAATTCGCCAAGAATATCGGCCATTTCCAGGCCCATACGAAAGCTAGAACCTGGCGACAGCCATACGCGATGGGTACGCGGTGCCTCAAGCTCTAACTGCTCAGCGAGTTCACAGGCCTCGACTAAACGTTCAGGCTCAGGTAGGCGCACATCCTCCTGCAGGCGCGTTAACCACTGCTGTATGTCCACCTTTCCGCTTGCGGTTAGCGGCTGGTCTTCACGCACTTTCACCATGACAATCACTTATCCTTTCAGGAAGACGGTCTCTACACGGCCGTCACCGTGGCTTGATGCGATGGGGCAACCCTAGCCCGCAACGTTTAACATCAGCTTTTAACATCAGTTTCAAACAGCATCAGCGTTTCCATATGTGCAGTGTGAAGGAACATATCCGCCACTGCTACTTGCTTGACCCGGTAACCTGCATGCACAAGATGTGCCGCATCCCGGGCAAGCGTCGCTGGATCACAGGAAATATAGACCACCCTGGGCACAGGGTGCTGCGCCAGCGCCTGACAAATGACTTCAGCGCCACTACGCGGCGGGTCGAGCACCAGCGCGTCACTATCGCCGTGGTCGTTTAACAGCTCCTTAACGCTGACAGTGCTGTTTAAATCGGCCTGCTGGCCGCTAACCATTAGCTGGTTACGCTTGGCATTAATGGCAATGCGCGCCACCATGGCGGGGTTACCCTCCACCGCATGCACCTCAGCTCCCGCGGCCGCGATGGGCAGGCTGAAATTACCGATACCGGCAAACAGGTCGAGTAGCTTTTGTCCTAACTTAGGCGCTAACCACTGGATCACCTGAGCGACCATTTGCTGATTAACCTGGGCGTTGACCTGTAAAAAGTCCCCCGGCGCAAAACTTAAACTCAGCGGTGGCTGGCCGTTAACGGTTAACGACTCTTCTAGCGTCGGCGGTGCGCCATGCCAGTGCAGTGTGGGCGATTCACGCCCCAACCAAGTGCCCAGCGCGACTGCCTGCTGCTTTGCAAAGGCTTGCCAGCGTTCGGCGTCGTTACCATGCTCCTTTAACTGACGCACCAACACCACCGGTGTTGCAGGCGTTGCCAGCAGTTCGATATGACCTACCTGTCGCGGGGCCTCCAGGGTTTCCAGCAGCTCGCGCAGGGGCGTTAGCAACTGCTGCAGGGGATTCACCAATACCGGGCAGCGTTCGATATCCACCAGGCGGTGGCTGTGGGCAGCGCGAAAACCAAGCCGCGTATTACCCTGGCTATCGACTTTGACGCCCAACCGCGCACGGCGACGGTAGCCTTGATCATCCCCCTGAATCGAGGCGATCTGATCCAGCGTGATGCCTTGACGCGCAAAGAGGTCGCGCACTACTTCGCGCTTATGGGCACGCTGGGCATCGATATTTAAATGCTGCAAATCGCAACCACCGCAGTGGCCAAAATGCGGGCACGGCGGGGTAACGCGCTGCTCCGACGTCGTCAGCAATGACTTGATATGCGCTTCATCAAAGCGCTTGCGGGTGAGGTGAACGGCTACTTCCACCTGTTCACCGGGCAGCGCCTGATCAACAAACACGGTTTTACCGTTGGCAGCGTGGGCAACGCCGCGGCCATCGTGGGCCAAGCGTTCAATCACCAGGGGCGATGTATCATCCGTCGCCGTAGGCCGCGTTTTGCCGCCTGGCGTACCCGCTAGCCCAGAATGACCTGACGCAGGCCTGGGCGGCCGCCGTTTTCCCAACATGGCCATGGTTATACTCCTGGGGCAAAAAGGCCAGTGGAGAGATAGCGATCACCACGGTCACAGACAATAAACACAATCACTGCATTTTCGGTTTGCTCAGCGATGCGCAGCGCACCGGCGAGGCTGCCACCCGACGACACCCCGGCCAGAATACCCTCTTCGCGCGCCAGACGTCGCATGTGCTCTTCAGCTTCCTGTTGGCCAATATCCAGGGTGACATCCACCCGCGGTGCCTCAAAAATAGCCGGCAGGTAAGCTTGTGGCCAGCGGCGGATACCGGGAATACTCGCGCCATCGGCAGGCTGCAAGCCGACAATTTGAATGGCTGGATTTTGCTCTTTCAAATAGCGTGACACGCCCATAATGGTACCCGTGGTACCCATGGAGCTAACGAAGTGAGTCACCTCGCCGCCCGTCTGTTGCCATACCTCCGGGCCGGTGGTGCGGTAGTGCGCCAGGGGGTTATCCGGGTTGGCGAACTGATTGAGCGGCTTCCCCTCGCCTCTGGCAATCATGCCATCTGCGATATCCCGAGCCTCCTCCATGCCCCCGGATTTGCTGGCAGAAATTAATTTAGCCCCAAAAGCTGCCATCGCCTGTTTACGCTCATCGGAGGCGTTTTCCGGCATTATCAGCACCATCTGGTAGCCTTTAATCGCCGCCGCCATGGCGAGCGCAATCCCGGTATTGCCTGAAGTCGCCTCAATCAGCGTATCGCCAGGGGTAATATCGCCCCGCGCTTCTGCTTCATTAATCATGGAGAGCGCGGGGCGGTCTTTGACCGACCCGGCAGGATTATTGCCTTCGAGCTTGGCCAACAGTGTATTGTTACGTCCAGCGCTAATGCGCTTCAGGCGTACCAGGGGCGTGTTACCAACCACATCTTCTAACGTGGGATAGCCCTTGAGATCGTTCTTGAGATAGCCCTTGAGATCATTCATGAATGTTCCTTATCGTCACCGTTATGCTGCATTATATCGGTGCTGCCTTGGACTGGACAGGCAACCTTATTGAATCAACGAGCTTCTTTTCATGTCATTGAATACCCGTCTTCTATTTGCCTTACTCGGTTTTCCACTCCTGGTGTACGCCCTGATGGCGGTAATGCTGGTCATATTGAGTGATACGCAAGCGCGCGCGGCCCACCAAGAGCGTTTAGTCAGCGTCGGCGAGTTGCTGGCCCCAAGTCTTGCTAATGCGGTCGAAACGGCTGATATCCAGCGCTTGGAGACCTTGGGCCGCCAACTGCTCAATATGCAAGGGCTGCGTACGGTTGCGCTCTTTAATCAACAAGGCAATCGTCTTTTATTAATGGGTCAATCCAACCCACCACCGCTAACCGCCCCCGCTGATCAGCAATTGATTAAGGAGCAAGAGGCTTGGCGACTGCGTTTGCCGCTAAGCACTCCCCAGACTAATGCCAGCCAAGCAGACAATAGCAGCGTTGGTTGGCTAGATATCGAAATGGACACCCGGGCATTAACCCTAGGACGCTATAAACTGATCGCCAGTCTAAGCTTAGGCGGCATGCTACTTGGCCTACTGCTGTTTTTAGTTGCGTTTGCCATCAGCCGCTATGCCACCCGCCCTATCGAGGAAGCCAACCAGGCCCTTTATCGGCTATCCCGCGGTGACTATCGGCTACGTCTGGCGCCCTCAAATGCAACCGAGCTTCACCACTTAAGTAGCTATATCAACGCCCTGGCCGAGCACTTTCAGCAGGCCCAGCGGGATATGCAAACGCAAATTAAGCAGGCCACCAGCGAGCTGCAAGAGTCAATGGAAACCATTGAGGAGCAGAATATCAAGCTCGATTTGGCTCACCGGAGCTCTCTGCGAGCTAACGCCGTGAAGTCTGAATTTTTAGCCAATATGAGCCATGAGATTCGCACGCCGCTAAACGGCATTATCGGCTTCTGCCGGTTACTGGGCCGTTCGTCGCTGGATACACGACAGCAGGAGTGGCTGCAGCATGTCCACCGCGCTTGCGACAATCTGCTGATACTGGTTAACGATGTACTCGACTTTTCCAAGCTTGAAGCCAATCGCCTCACCCTGGAAGAGACGGATATCGATATCGTCGCCCTGGTCGACGAAGTGGTGGGGCTGCACGCCCCAGAAGCCCAACGCAAGCAGCTGCACTTGGTGGCCATGGTGTATGACGACGTACCCACACCACTGACCGGCGACCCGCTGCGCATTCATCAGGTGTTGAATAACTTAATTGGCAATGCGCTCAAGTTCACTCATGAAGGCGACGTGATTGTGCGCGTCATGCTGGACAACCTGGAAGGCCAGCATGTGGTGCTCAATCTCAGCGTCAGTGACACGGGGATTGGCCTAAGCGAGGCCCATCAGGAAGCACTGTTTAGCGCCTTTTCTCAAGCAGAGCCCAGCCATTCGCGGCAATTTGGTGGCAGCGGCCTTGGCCTTACTATCTGCAGACAATTGATTGAGCGCATGGGCGGAGAGATTGGCGTCGAAAGCGAGCTGGGCAAAGGCACGACGTTCTCCTTTACACTGCCCATGCTGGCTCATAAAGCCATCGAACGGCCAGCGGAAATCAGCCTTGCCAATCCGACTATTCGTTTATATGAGACTCACGCACCAACCCGGCACGTACTCGAGCATTTACTGCAGCGCTGGGAAGCACAGCCGATCACCTTTGATGCCTCTGAGCCAGCACAGTTACTCATATTAGGCTTGGAGCACAGCGACTTTAGCCCCGAATGGCACGCCCATTGGCAAACGGTGATTGATCAAACGCCCTGCCCCACACTCATTTTAGCCAATGGCAACAGCTTTGATCTGCCGCCGCTGCACTTAACCCATGGCGGCGAGACGCTCTACAAACCCTTTTCCCGCGCTCAGTTGGTGACATCCCTCCAGCAGCTACTATTATTACCTGCATTTACGTCGCCTAACACCGAACAGGAACAGCTAGCGCTTCCAGCCGCGACTCCGCCACTCAAACTACTGATTGTCGACGATAATGCGCCGAACAGGGAGCTGCTCAAAAGCATGCTTGAGACCCCTGCTCTGCATGTCACCACGCTAGAAAGCGGCCATCAGGCGCTTGAGTTCGCCCGCACCCATAATGTTGACATGGTGTTAATGGACATTCGCATGCCGCGGATGGATGGCGTCCAGACCACCCAGGCGCTGCGCCGAATCAGTAGCACCTGGGCCCGCTGCCCGATTATTGCCGTCACCGCCCATGTGCTTAGCAGCGAACGCCAGCGGTGGCTCGCGGAAGGCCTTGATGACGTGCTGATAAAACCGATTGATGAGGAACAGCTAGAACAGTTGCTAAAGCGCTTTTTGGGGGTTACCCAAGGGCTAACCGCCAGCAACCCTGCAACGCCCGACTCTCAGCGCGATAGCAAAACCACCAAGCCACGCTTCAGCCACACGGCACCCGCTAAGCTACCTGTCGTTGATCTTGAGATTGGCGCGCGCCTAGCGGGGGGAAAAGAGGACTTGGCGCGAGAGCAGCTCAAACGCTTGATCGACAGTTTGGATGAAAGCGAACAGCATATGCGCACCGCTTTTAGCCAACAACACTTGCCCACACTGCTCGACTGGGTACATGGACTTAATGGCGCCAGCCGTTACTGCGGCGCGCCGGAGTTAGCTCTGCTGGTCGAGGCCCTGGAAACCCGCCTTCGTACCAGCGGTTTAGACCATGTTGAGGGACTATTGGAAGAGCTATACCAAGCAATGGCGCGGCTACGTGCGCACCGCCCACAGCTACTTAGACATTAAATGACAGGACATTAAATTACCGTCTATTAAATTATTGGGGCGCTAAGTAAATCGAGCACCCAGTAATCCTTAACATTAATCTTGAAATTAGCGCTCAAGCACCACAAAAGCCACCGCGTACTCAGCTTCATCGCTCAAGGTCACATGGCTGTTGATCACACCTGCGGCTTGCAACAGCCGTTCGGCTTCGCCGCTGAGCAGGAAATAGGGCTTACCCAAGGCATCGTTCAGCACCTGAATATCACTCCACTGCAATCCCTGGCGCAGGCCTAGCCCCAGGGCTTTTACAAAGGCCTCCTTGGCAGCAAAGCGTTTGGCCAGAAACGCCGCGGGCTGGGATTTCTGCAGCCAAAGGGTCTGCTCATCGGGGCCTAAAATACGCTGGGCAAAGCGTGGGCCGTGCCGCTGCATGGCCCGCGTAAAACGCTCAACGCGGGCAATATCAGAACCGATTCCCACGATCATCGCCTAAACAACCTCTCAATAGAAAACCGCTGATTAATGCCCGCAGCAGCCATTATGAATATGCTCAGCGTGGTCTGCATGGTCATGGTCGTGCTCATGATCGTGGGCATCTAAGGCCGCCATTAACCCTGCCTCTTGGCCAGCGACGATCAAGCGCTTCATCTCCTGCACGGCCTCTTTCAGGCCAACAAACAGCGCACGGGCGATAATGGCATGGCCAATATTGAGTTCGTTAACGCCCGGCAGCGCCGCAATCGCTTCCACGTTGTGATAGTGCAAGCCGTGGCCAGCGTTAACCACCAAGCCTAGTGAGATAGCGTGAGTCGCAGCGGTGGTTAAGCGATGATACTCCGCATTGGCGGCATCGCTGCCGGAACGCGCTTCGGCGTAAGCCCCGGTGTGCAGTTCAATCGTCGGCGCTCCGGCGCGCTGAGCAGCGTCAATCTGCTCAATATCAGGGTCGATAAACAAGGATACGTCGCAACCCGCCGCGCTCAACCGCTGACAGGCGCTGGCAATGGCGTCAAAACCGCCAACGACATCCAGACCGCCTTCGGTGGTCAGCTCTTCACGTTTTTCCGGCACTAAACAGACATGCGCGGGGCGAACGTCTTCAGCCAGGGCCAGCATATCTTCAGTGACGGCCATTTCCAGGTTCATGCGCGTGTTAAGCACTTCCGCCAGAATGCGTACATCCCGGGGCTGGATATGCCGCCGGTCTTCACGCAAATGCACCGTAATGCCATCGGCGCCCGCCTCTTCAGCGACTAAAGCCGCCTGTACGGGATCGGGATAGCGAGTATCTCGGGCTTGGCGAAGTGTCGCGATGTGATCAATATTGACGCCTAACAGTATCCGAGGGGGGTGCATGATGCCTCCAACGCAGCAATAAGATAAGAGTTTGTGAACAAGGACATTCAAAAAATCAGGGGCGGTGGCGGCGCCGGGCTAAATCAAGCATCAGTTCTCGCGAACGTAACACGGTGGAGCCAAGGTGAGGGGCCAGCGCCGCTCGTGTCACTGCCTTCAATGCATTGGCAAGCCCTTCATGTTGCCAATCCCCCTGCTCGATATAGCGCAACGTGCGACCATCCAAACCGCGATCTGCAGGCAAAAAAGAGCGCGACACGGCATCAAAGCGGTAGCGAAGCTGAGGATCTAAAACGCTACCGTCGGGTGTTGTAAACTGTGGCGTTGCTTCAAGCGCTTCCAACAACGCCCACTCATAGCGACGCAGCGACAATGCGCGTTCCGCGGGCGCTGGGAGTGCTTCGAGTAACGCGGTGTAAAACGCGAAAACGTCAGGCGCTGGCAGCTCTAATGGCAGTAGTCGGGTGGCAATCTCATTGGCGTAGAGCCCACATAACAGACCTTCCCCGGCCAGCAGCGCCGTCTGGCCGCGGGACTCCATTAGCGTGAGCCGCTTTAGATCACGGCTGCCTTGCCAGGTCACAAACAGCGGTGTAAACGGCTGCAGACGCTGGCGTGATTTTGAGCCAGGCCGCTGGCCTCCATGAGCAACCGCCCTCACCCTACCGTAATCAAGCGTTAATAGGTCCACCAGCGCACTGGTTTCACGATAAGGCCGGCGATGAAGTAAAAAAGCCGGCTCTGGCGCCATCGTTACCTTCAATCGAGGTCGTAACCCAAGCTTTTCAAGGCGCGCTCGTCATCCGACCAACCACGTTTTACTTTCACCCATAAATTGAGCATCACCTTGGTGCCCAGAGCGCGCTCCATATCCAGGCGCGCCTCGCGGCCTATGCTTTTGAGGCGGTCGCCGTTTTCACCAATCAAAATGACCTTTTGCCCCTGGCGCTCGACCAGGATCAAGGCGCTGATATGAGTCACACGCTCAGTCTCGCGAAACTCTTCAATTTCGACGGTCATCTGGTAAGGGAGCTCATCGCCCAACTGGCGCATGACTTTTTCACGCACCAGCTCCGCGGCCATAAAGCGCAGGCTTTTATCGGTAATTTGGTCTTCGGGGAAGAAGTGGACGCTTTCGGGCAGGTGTTTGGCCACCTCCTCTTCCAGGGTATCTACCTGGGTACCGTGCTTCGCTGAAATCGGCACGATGGCGGCGAAGTCACGGCGAGCGCCGACATCCGCTAGCCAAGGCAGCAAATCGCCCTTTTCGCCTAACCGATCGACTTTATTGACCGCCAGAATTATCGGCGCCTTAACGTGTTCAAGGCGCTTCAACACCGCCTGGTCCTCTTCTGTCCAACGGGTGCGGTCAATAATAAAGACCACACAATCGACATCGCGCAGCGCCTGGGTGGCCGCCTGGTTCATAAAGCGGTTAATGGCTTTATTACGATCCTTGGACATGATGTGCATGCCCGGCGTATCCACATAGATAAACTGTGTTTCATCAACTGTTTTAATACCCATGACCTGGTGGCGCGTGGTTTGCGGCCGCCGTGAGGTAATCGATATCTTCTGCCCCAGAATACGGTTCATGAGGGTTGATTTGCCCACGTTGGGTCGGCCAACAATGGCAACGAATCCGCAGGTTTGGCTCATGATTTATCTCCAGGGCTTTTTTCGAGGTACGACAGCGCTTCTTCTGCCGCTTGCTGTTCAGCATGGCGGCGGCTAGGGCCTTTACCGGTGGTATGCTCGGCCAACAGGTCAATGTAGCACTCCACGGTAAAGGTCTGGGCATGCGCCTCGCCCTTGACGCAGACAACTTCATACCGCGGCAACGCCGCTTGGCGTGACTGCAAAAATTCTTGCAGTCGTGTTTTGGGATCTTTTTGAGTATCTTGCAAAGAGATATTACCCAGTCTTTCTGCGTACCAATCCAACACCCGGTCGCGCACCACATACATCCCGGCGTCCAGATAGATACCACCAATAATGGCTTCTACCGCATCCGCCAGGATCGATTCACGCCGATGCCCGCCGCTTTTCATCTCACCAGAGCCTAGCCGCAAGCATTCACCGAACTCCATTTCCCGGGCTAATTCTGCCAGGGTTTGCCCCTTCACCAACCGCGCACGCAGGCGCGAAAGCTGCCCTTCACGAGCTTGGGGGAACCGCTGAAATAGCGCTTCAGCGATCACAAAGTTGACGATGGAGTCACCCAGAAACTCCAGGCGCTCATTGTTACGACCACCGAAGCTACGGTGGGTCAAGGCCAATTCCAATAGCGTATCATCGCTAAAGGTATGGCCGATTCGTCGGCAAAAAGCGTTCAAGGAATTACTCACAGCTCTCCTACGTCATTGACGTTAACTAAAGTGACATAACTGACTAAATTCAGCCTAAGCAGCATCTTCATTCAATGTGCCGCACGCTGGTGAAACTTGGCAATCCGCCATCCCAATGCATCCATACCGCAAACGCACGACCAACAATATTCTCTTCCGGCACGAAGCCCCAGTAGCGGCTGTCGTTGGAGTGGTCACGGTTGTCCCCCATCATGAAATAGTGCCCTTCAGGGACTTCCACTTCACGCATTTGTGGGCCGGGGGCGCGAGGGTTGTTATAAATGAAGTGCTCAGCGTCGCCAAGCTGTTCTTCTAACAGCAGCTCCTGTGGCGAACCATCTGGTCCCTCTTCGATCAACTCTTTGGCAACCGGTTCACCGTTAACGTAAAGCTGCTTGCCTTCGTAGCGAATACGATCCCCTGGTATGCCAACCACTCGCTTGATGAAATTTACCGAGGGCTCTTCCGGAAAACGGAACACCATCACATCACCCCGCTCAGGATCATCGACTTCGATAAAGCGGGTGTTGACTACCGGCAGGCGTAGGCCGTAGGCAAACTTGTTGACCAGGATAAAGTCACCCACTTCAAGCGTTGGCCGCATTGAACCCGAAGGAATCTGAAAGGGCTCAATGATAAAGCTACGCACCACCAGCACCACTAACAGCACCGGAAAAAACGAGCGCGCATAATCGACCGGCCAAGGCTCTTTCAGCAGCTTTTCGCTGGTAGCTGGATCCAGACCTTCCGGGGCCTTGGCCTCCGCAGCGGCGAAGCGTTGGCGGCGTTTGGGCTTTAGTAGCCACACGTCCAACAGGTAAATAGCGCCCGAGAGCGCAACGGCAAGTACCAGCAGTAATGAAAAATCCATGAGTGGCGTTCTTTCCTAGTCGTTAACCTTGAGCACAGCAAGGAAGGCATCCTGGGGAATTTCCACGCGCCCCACTTGTTTCATGCGCTTCTTACCCGCTTTCTGTTTCTCGAGCAGTTTTTTCTTACGGCTGACATCGCCGCCGTAACACTTGGCCGTCACGTTTTTGCGCAGCGCCTTGACGGTGGAGCGCGCCACCACTTGGCCCCCGATAGCTGCTTGAATAGCCACATCAAACATCTGCCGCGGGATCAGTTCTTGCATTTTTTCCACTAATAAACGACCACGATGGTGGGCGTGATCACGATGGATAATCACCGCCAGCGCATCGACCTTGTCGCCGTTGATCAACACATCAAGACGCACCAGCTTGGCCATCTCAAATCGCTCAAAGTTATATTCAAGCGAAGCGTAACCCTTGGAGATCGATTTCAAGCGGTCAAAGAAGTCCATGACCACTTCGGACATGGGCAGCTCGTAGGCCAACTGAATCTGGTTACCCAGGAACTGCATATCCAGCTGTGTGCCACGGCGCTGCTCGCACTCGGTGATCACGTTGCCCACGTACTCCTGAGGAACCAGAATGCTGGCGCGTACCACAGGCTCGCGCATTTCATCTACGTCGGCCATGTCAGGTAGCTTAGAGGGGTTGGAGACGTAGGTGATGTCGCCATTTTTCATCGCCAGCTCATAGACAACCGTTGGCGCGGTGGTAAGCAGATCAATATCATACTCACGCTCCAAGCGCTCCTGGACGATCTCCATATGCAGCGTGCCCAAAAAGCCTACACGGAAGCCAAAGCCCAGGGCATCGGAGTTTTCCGGCTCGTAGGCAAGCGAAGCATCGTTAAGCGCCAGCTTTTCAAGCGCATCACGGAAGTCTTCGTAATCATCCGCACTGACCGGGAACATACCGGCATAAACCTGCGGTTTTACTTTTTGGAAACCAGGCAGTCGCGCGACATCTGGCGTTTTGGTATGGGTAATGGTGTCGCCCACCGGTGCGCCGTGAATCTCTTTGATACCGGCGACAATAAAACCGACTTCACCGGCCCGCAGAATACCTGTCTGCTTACGCTGTGGGGTGAAAATCCCCACCTCAGTGGTGCCCCAATCGCGGCCCGTCGATTTAATACGGATCTTATCGCCTTTGCGCAGCGTGCCATCAAACAGGCGCACTAACGAGACAACGCCAAGGTAGTTATCAAACCAGGAATCGATAATGAGTGCTTGCAGCGGCGCTTCCGGGTCGCCCTTGGGCGGCGGAATATCGCGCACCAAGCGCTCTAGCAAGGCATCAATGCCCAAGCCACTTTTGGCCGAGACCTGGCAGGCGTCGGTGGCATCCAGGCCGATAATCTCTTCAATCTCCTGGGAAACCTTGTCGCAATCCGCCTGAGGCAAATCAATTTTGTTGAGTACCGGCAGAACTTCTAGTCCCTGTTCGATAGCGGTATAACAGTTGGCCACTGATTGAGCTTCTACCCCTTGTGCGGCATCGACAACCAGCAACGCCCCTTCGCAGGCGTAGAGCGAACGCGACACTTCATAAGAGAAGTCAACATGCCCAGGCGTATCGATAAAGTTCAGCTGGTAAACCTGGCCGTCTGCAGCGGTGTAATCCAGCGTGACCGACTGCGCCTTAATCGTGATGCCTCTCTCGCGCTCGATATCCATGGAGTCGAGCACTTGCTCTTTAAGCTCACGCTCGGTTAATCCTTCGCAGGTCTGGATCAGACGATCTGAGAGCGTAGACTTGCCATGGTCGATGTGGGCGATAATAGAGAAATTACGTATGTGCTTAAGCTTTCCGTTGGGAACGTCTTGGGACATCGAGTCTGTTCTGCCTTAGTGGTACGCAAGCGGCCCTACTAGCAGGCCGCTTCGAGAGTTCAAAGCTCGAAAACAGCTGCCGTTTAAAAATAAGGGCCATTTCCGACAAAAAGATATCCGCTATTGTAGCGATATGCGCAGGCTAGGAACAGCGGTCCGGCGAGAACCGCCGGACCAGGAGTGAAAATAGACGGGTTATTCCAGACGCAGTGCTACAAATAGCGAACGTCCATCGCGGAACAGACGCACAGGGATGGCGCGATCAGTGGGCAACGCCTCGACAATCTCTACCAGCTCATCGGACGAAGAAACGCTGCGATGATCGATACTCACCAACACGTCTCCTGAGCGAATCCCTGCCTCAGCGGCCACGCTGCCAGACTCAACCTGACGAACGATCACACCGCCGGGAATATTCAGCTGCTCGCGCATGGCGTCATCAATTTCAGCAACCATTACGCCAAGACGGGCTTGGTTATTGCTGCTGGCCTGCGCCGTCTGCTGCTCGGCATCTGGCCAGCTACCTAATTCGACTGACTCGGTTAGCTGTTCACCGTCGCGCATCAAGGTGAGCTCCACCTCGGTACCTGGGGCGCCTTTACCAATCAAGCGCGGCAGAGAGCTCGAGCGCTCGACCTCTTCACCATTGACCTCAAGGATGACATCGCCCGCTTGCAGTCCACCTTGGGCTGCGGGGCCTTCGGGGTCAAGATCAGCAATCAAGGCGCCATTAGCTCTCTCCATACCAAACGACTCTGCCAGATCATCTGAGACAGGCTGAATCATTACGCCTAGCCAACCACGATTAACGCGGCCATCTTCACGCAACTGTTCGGCTACATCCATAGCCACGTTGATGGGGATAGCAAACGACACGCCCATAAAGCCGCCGCTGCGGGTAAAGATTTGCGAGTTGATGCCGACGACTTCCCCATCCAAGTTGAACAGCGGACCGCCAGAGTTACCGGGGTTGATCGCCACATCGGTTTGAATAAACGGTACATACGCATCCCGCGGCAAGGTTCGATTAATGGCACTGACGATGCCCGCCGTAACTGAGTGATCAAACCCGAAGGGGGAACCGATGGCAGCCACCCACTCGCCGACTTTGAGTTCGTCAGAGTCGCCTAGATTGAGCGTAGGCAAGTCATTTGCGTCAATTTTCAACAATGCCACATCTGTTTGCGGATCGCTGCCAACTACCTCCGCACTCAATTCGCGACGATCATTGAGCCGCACAAGAATCTCATCGGCGTCCTGAACCACATGTGCATTGGTCATCACGTAGCCGTCCTCACTGATGACAAATCCCGAGCCTAACGACTGGCGCTCTTCTGTTCGCCCTTGCCCATTGCTTGGTGGAGCAGGAAAACTATCGCCAAAAAAGTGGCGGAAGATTTCCGGAATTTCCTGCCCACCAAAACCAGGTGCGCTGCTGCGCTGAATCGTTCGACTGGTCGAGATATTCACCACCCCAGGGGCGGCGTCTTCAACTAACTGGGTGAAATCAGGTAAACCTTGTGCGCTGGCGGCTTGGCTAAACGTTAGCAATGCCACCACACAGACCCATAGTGTGGAAGGGAGAATCAAGCGCTTCATGCAAGAGCTCCTACTTAGTGTGATAGTAACGAGGGTAGGTCAACAACTCACGGCGTAATGCCGCGGACAATTGACCAGGTGTGGGCGGAAGTGTTCCCTACGCCCGCGCATTAGATATTTAATACTTAGTGCACCGACCACCAGAGCAATAAAAAAACTCAGGGGAGCCAACCAAATCGGACTACTCACTAGCGCGACCAGACCGGATAGCAACAGCGCCAACATTAGCGGCAGACCATAAACACAAAAAGCCAGCAGCGTCACAGAGGCACGCGGCAGGCTGATGGTGACTTGGCTTCCTAGCGGGTAGTTAAGCTCAGCGTTTTCTATTTTTAGGGGAAGCGCTACGGCAATACGCTGGCTTCGCTGGCGCGCCAGCAATCCAACCCCGCACCCACGCCCCTGAGCACACTGCTCGCAGTTCTGCCGAGCGGCAATTTCAACGATTACTACCTGCGAGGTATAGCCGACAACCGTGCCAGTGCGCAGCAGAGAACTGCCAGGCAAAGAGTTACAGGGCGTGGGGGGCGACATACTTATCTACTCAGCCTCATCGACGCTTTCTTGAGGTTGACCTTCAAGCAAGTCGAAAGTGATTGAGCGCACAATACGCTGCAATGTTGCTACCGGCAGCTCACCAATGGCCACTAACTGCCAGCGCCCTTCAGCGGTGCTGGTGTGCTCAATAGCAACGGACGACACGCCCAACTGCTGCACACCTTCACGTAAGACGGTCGTTTCTTCAGACGCAATGGGCTCTACAAAGATACTCACGGTGGCTAAGCCATCGCTGTAGACACGCTGATGTTCATTATCGCCAGCAAAAGCAATCGGTTGGGCAACAAAACCATCAGGCAGCCAGGTGCTATGCCAAGGGCGCTGCCAAGAAGTGTTAACTATAACCTTCGGCGAGACCACTCGAACGCTGCCGATATACTTCTGGGGTGACTGAAGCTGGGTAATTTGAAAGGTTTCAATGATCCTGCCTTGCTGATCACTAAGTACATGCTTAAGCAGCAGGCCAGTATCCCGGTCTAACCACCACTCATGAGCAAAACGCCATTCATCAGTGGGAGTAAAAATGAGCTTGACAGCGTCGCGTCCAGCGACACGGGCTCCTTCCTCAAGCTTAATCGCGTAATAATTTTCGAGATGCGCCGCCCATTTTGCGGGCGAAGGTAGCTCACCGTCACTAGTCTCTTCGGTCCAGGCTAAGCTTCCCACTGGCGAGCGACGCTCAATGCTGACAGAAGGGCCATCTAAATACTGCACTACCTGCTGTCGGATACCGTCTTGAATACGATGAGACAGTGCTAATGTGCGCACATCGACGTCATCAATAGCCACTGCTCTGGCTTGGAAGGCATAGCAGTGGCTGGCCCATAAGCCCCGCTCCAGCCACTGCTGTGCACTACTAGGTGTCGCCTGGGGAGCTACTGCACATTCATAGCCTGCATCATTATTTGGAGGGTTATCAGTGCTTTCTGCATGCGCCTGAAATGAGAGCATACTTACAGTCACCACCAGCACTGCTATGCGCTTAGCTCGCCAGGCGTTTATCATTTCGCGCACTTCCATTTCGCGCACTCCCTACTCACCTGACAGGCATATCAATAGCGTCATTTGATTCAGCGCTGCCCTAATGGTTCGGTAACGGCTGAAGAGCGCATCAACGGCATCCAGCTGTCACCACTGCCGTAAGCAGCACTCTGAGTATGTTGCTCTAAATAGGACTGCAGCAAGCCAATCTGATCTATATCAATGTTCATGCCCTGGGAAGCGGTCACTCCCTGGGGTGGCTGCGAAGAGAAGCCAGTTTCGCTAATATTCATTAGACCACTTTGACCCGACTGGCCGCTAAGCCGAAACGACTTTGGCTCAAACATGGGCATGTCAGCACGCGTAGCCACTGCCGACTGAGAAGCCAAGCTAACAGGCTGCACCTGGGTATCCCCGTTGGAATTGGACGCTGTCGTCGCAATGTCACTACTGCCCTGGCGAACGGATGAGTCATTGCCAAAGAACTGAACGCCAGTGATCACCATCAATGACACCGCAGCTGCAACCCCAGCACCTCGGGCAAACGATATGCCTCCCGCACGGTGAGCCACAGGCTCAGCGTCTTGCATCATTGGAGCAGGCTCGTCGCGCAAACGGGCCATAATACCCGCCGAAAGGTCAACGCTTACATCTACGCCCTGCTCGCGCTGCATCATACTGCGGGCAAGGTGATAACGGCGCCAGGTATCTGCGGCATCGTCATCATTAGGCAGTGCCTTCAACACTCGGCGAAGCTCAAGCTCATCACTTTCGCCATCCATTAACACCGAAAGTGATTCCCGTGTGTTTTGACTCATACTTCACACCCTCACACTGTTTAAAAGAAGTACTGGGGTGATGGGCCATCATTCTGCGCACCACCACTCCGACGACTTCCAAGGCCAAGACTCAGTTGCACACTAATAAATTACCAACTCTCATTAGCCTACAACGCTAAGCTCATGACGCTTTGCACATTGATATATCATTTATCGATACACCGAACGTACTCATCAAGATAGTCAGGCTTTATGACGCCTTACATGCCAGACAGTTCACAAAAAAGATAAAACCTTTATTTCGGCATCCGATAGCGACCATCCTACCTACCCTCTACTGACCACTACTCATCGCGACTGTTCCGCGCGGTGGATACTAATGGCCGGATATGTTCATCAACCGCCTCGCGAGCGCGGAAAATCCGCGAACGCACGGTGCCCACCGGGCATTGCATGACCTGCGCTATATCTTCGTAAGCAAGGCCATCCAGCTCACGCAGGGTAATCGCCGTGCGTAGATCATCCGGCAGGTTTTCAATCGCCTGATAAACCGCCGCTTCTAACTGGTCTCTGGCAATCGCCGCTTCCGGCGACTCTGAATCGGCCAGCCTTCCGCTTTGGTCGATAATTTCAGCATCGACGATATCCAGATCACTTCCCGGCGGGCGTCTACCCCGTGAGACCAGATAGTTTTTCGCCGTGTTAATCGCGATGCGGTACATCCAGGTATAGAACGCACTCTCTGAGCGAAACTTGCCCAAGGCGCGATATGCCTTAATAAATGCCTCCTGGGCCACATCCTGAACTTCAGAGTGATCATGAACGTAACGACCAATCAGGCCGATAATTTTATGCTGGTACTTTTTTACCAGCAGATCGAAAGCGCGCGTATCACCTTTTTGGGCACGTTCAACAAGCTGTTGGTCTGTTTCCCGAGTGCCCATTCACACGCTCCCCCAGCTCGTACGGCGTGCGCCGAGCCCCATTCCTATTAGCCCTGATAAATGGGCGTTCACAGCAAGCAGCATAGCGTCCCTTGGGCATTGATTAATAATAGAGTTAGTAAAAGAGCGAATACATCGCCCGAGTATGTTGCTGCATTTTATAACGATATGCGGCCAGTGTTGCGCGTTCTTTGCAGCGTATCAAGCGCTTAGCCCCTTTCGCAAAACCCTGCGGCTGACACTTTTAATGCCGCTATAGTTCCACAGCAATTGATTTTTACCTGCTCGACAAGCGATAGTAGGTGCCACTTTTATCGCCCCCTCACTTTTTTCAGCCATCGCGCAAACACAGGTAGCAAGATGTCAGAACAGCAGGTTAATAACCTTAACGTCCTCGCTCAAGACGTTCTCACCACCCCAGAAGCGCTCAAAAATGCCGTGCCGTTAACCGATGCGGCAGAGCGCAGCGTAATTGAAGGTCGTCAAACCATTCAGAATATCCTGGATGGCAACGACCCGCGACTCTTAGTCGTCGTCGGCCCGTGTTCAATCCACGATGTGGAAGCCGCGCTTGATTACGCCCGTCGCCTGCGCGCGCTGGCTGATCAAGTCAGCGACAGCCTGTATATCGTGATGCGCGTCTATTTTGAAAAGCCGCGCACAACAGTGGGCTGGAAAGGCCTGATCAACGACCCGCACCTCAACGACTCTTTTGAGATCGATGAGGGCCTGCATATCGCCCGCAAACTGCTGGTCGATCTGGCCGAAATGGGCTTACCGCTCGCCACCGAAGCACTCGATCCCATCTCGCCCCAGTACCTACAGGATTGCATCAGTTGGTCAGCGATTGGCGCCCGCACCACCGAGTCGCAGACTCACCGGGAAATGGCCTCTGGCCTCTCCTGCCCGGTCGGCTTTAAAAACGGCACCGACGGCAGCCTGGATGTCGCAATCAATGCGCTCCAGTCCGTGGCCAGCCCGCACAACTTCCTGGGCATTAACCAGGCAGGCCAGGTGGCGATCATTCGCACCCGCGGCAATGCCTACGGTCACGTCGTCCTGCGCGGCGGCAACGGCAAGCCCAACTACGATAGTGTAAGCGTTGCCCTCTCTGAGAAAGAGCTTGAGAAGGCCAAGCTATCGCCCAACATTATGATCGACTGCTCCCACGCCAACTCTAATAAAGACGCGGCGCTACAGCCGCTGGTACTGGAAAACGTCACCAACCAGATTTTGGAAGGCAACACTTCCATTATCGGCTTGATGGTTGAATCCAACATTGGCTGGGGCAATCAGAAACTAACCGCAGACCTCAGCCAACTGCAGTATGGTGTGTCGATTACCGATGCCTGCATCGACTGGGACACCACGGTGGAAACCTTCAATCGCATGAACGAGAAGCTGGCCGCCACCCTGGCTAAGCGCATTGCCAAATAACACTGCGTTCAACACCTGCAAAACCCCGCTACGGCGGGGTTTTTCATTACCGGCTAATTTCGCGCCGAAACGGCGGCAACGCATCCAACAGTGCCTGCCCGTAGCGGCGGGTAATCACCCGTTTATCCAGTATTGTGATCGTCCCGCGATCACTCTCTTTGCGAATCAAACGCCCGCAAGCCTGTACCAGCTTGATAGACGCATCGGGCACGCTAATGCGCATAAACGCATTGCCGCCTTGGCTCTCTATCCACTCGGCTAGTGTCGCGCCCACGGGGTCGTCGGGCACTGCAAAGGGCAGTCGCGTAATCACCACATGGGTCAGGTAATCACCGGGCAGATCGATACCTTCGGCGAAGCTCGCCAAACCAAAGATAATACTACCAGCCCCTTTATCCACCGCCGCCCGATGGCGCTCAATAAGCTCACGCTTGGGCAGCGCATCCTGGGCAAGCACGCGTTCCTTCACACTTGCGGGCAGCGCTTTATCCACCGCCCGCAGTTGAGCGCGGGAAGAGAACAGCACCAGCGCCGCCTCGGTGTCGGCGAGTTGCGACACAAACGTGACGATGGCGCGTTCGTGTGCGTCCCTATCGCTGGGGTCGGTGGCCTCTTTGGGCACGCGCAGCACCGCATTGGCGTAATCAAACGGACTCGGCAACGCCTGATAGCGATAGCGGTTGGCCAAACCTGCCCGCTCCTGCAGGCGCTCAAAGCGCCCCAAGGCGGTCAAGGTCGCCGAGGTAACCACCGCACCGTGGCAACGTCCCCATAAATGCTTGGCCAACGTATGTGCGGCCGATACCGGACTGGCCGAAAACTCAACTTCCGGCTCCCCCGCCACACGGCTTAGGGTTATCCAGCGGGCGCTAGGTGCCTCATTGGCCACATCCTGCTCGCTAAACGCCTGCCACAAGGCATGTGCCTCAAGTGCACGTCCATGCAGCAGCGCCACCAACGGCAGCCAGGTTTCCGCCTGCTCACGGTCAAGGCCGGTCTGCTTATCGGGATCGAGGCTTTCACGCAGAATATCGCTAATGCTTTCCAGGCAGCGCGACAGCGATGCGAACATCACCAATAGCTGCTGCGCTTGCTCGCGTAGCACATCAGGCACTTGGCCCTTCTCAAAGCGCGATTGATGGGTAGCCTCTTCATCAGCCAAACCGTTGGGCCGCCCCGCAAGCTGATGCCCCATGCTAAATACATCACCCAGGGCGGGTTCCAGGTTATGGATCAGCTCTGGCAAGCTTACCAACAGGCGAGACACCGTAGGCTGAATGGCCAACGCTTGGTGAAGGTCGGTCAAACTGCTTTTCAGCGTTTTCAGCCAGCGCAAACAGCCGTGCACCGCAAAGCGGTGGGCAAAGTGAGAAAGCGCCTTCTCCGGCAGGTGGTGACCTTCGTCAAACACGAAAATGCAGTCTGCTGGGTCAGGCAGAATCGCGCCGCCACCCAAGGCCAAATCAGCCAACACAAGATCGTGGTTGGCGACGATGACATCGGCATTCTCAAGCTCCCGGCGGGAACGAAAAAACGCGCAGGCGCCAAAGTGCCCGCAGCGTCGTCCCGTGCACTGGCGGTGATCCACCGTCAGCCTGCGCCAGTGGGCATCCTCAATCGCCTCGGGCCAGTTGTCGCGATCCCCTTCCCACTCACCCTGCCCATAGGCTTGCGCCATATCACTGGCAATGACATTGAAATCGCTGCTTTGGGTTTGCAGAGACTGCTCAAACAGTGACAGCGTCGGGTTGGGTTCACTCCCCTCCAGCGCCTGATCTAACCGCGCGACACACACATAACGCCCCCGCCCTTTGGCTAACGCGTAGCGAAAGGCAAGGCCACTATGGCTGGCCAGCGAAGGTAGATCCTGGTTGAGCACCTGCTCTTGAAGCGCAACCGTCGCGGTCGAGATGATTAGCCGCTTGCCGCGCGCTTTCGCGATCGGCAAGGCGGCGAGCAGGTAGGCCAAGGTTTTGCCCGTACCAGTACCCGCCTCAAGCACACAGACATGGGTATCGCTCGTCCGCTTACCCTCGCCGTCGCTCTCGATATTACCCAGCGTGCGGGCAATTTCGGCAATCATCATGCGCTGGCCGTAGCGTGGGGTTAGCTCCAGGGAGTCCACCACGCGACGGTAAGCATCTTGAATTTCGCTTTTGAGGGCTGTATCAAGCATGCGACTTAGAGCATACCTTCCGGCGGATGCACGCAGGGCAGCTTGTCGTTGATATAGCGTTCGATTTCCGGCAGCGAGAAGGCATCCTCTTCACCGACGAAGCTGATCGACACACCCTTGGCGCCGGCGCGACCGGTACGGCCAATACGGTGTACGTAGTCTTCCGGGTCTTCCGGCAGGGTATAATTGATGACGTGACTGACATCTTCAATATGAATACCACGACCAGCCACATCGGTGGCGACCAATACCTGAATTTCGCCTTCGCGGAAGCTTTCCAGGGTTTTGATGCGCTGATTCTGGGGCACATCACCCGACAGCATCGCCGCACTGACACCGGCTTTTTTAAGCAGGTCATCCAGCTTACGCACCAAATCACGGCGGTTGCCAAACACCATGACACGCTCAAAGCTCTCCTGCTGAAGCAGATTCACCAGTAAGCGCTGCTTGTCGTCATCGGACACCAAGTACACCCGCTGATCGATATCCGCCTGGTTCTCAACGGTCACTTCGATCTCGACGTGGGCTGGGTCTAACGTCCACTGACTGGCAAGATTCAAAATGTCGTCGGTAAAGGTGGCCGAAAAGAGGAAGGTCTGACGCTCCTCTTTTTTCGGCGTGTAGCGAATAATACGCTTCACGTCGGGAATAAAGCCCATCGACAACATGCGGTCGGCTTCATCCAGCACCAATACTTCAACTTCATTGAGGTCGATATCGCGTTTCTGGTGGAAATCCAACAGCCGCCCTGGCGTTGCCACCAGAATATCGATCTTGCTACCCAGGCTTTCACGCTGCTTCTGATAGTCCATACCGCCGACCACGCTCGCCACATTGAGCTGCGTGAACCGTGCTAACGCTTTGGCATCTTTTTCAATCTGCAGTGCCAGCTCGCGGGTAGGCGCAATAATCAACGCCCGCGGCGCACCCGGCTTTTGCCCATTGGGTGTGGGCTCTTCCAGGAAGTAGGCCATCACCGAGATCAAAAAGGCCGCGGTTTTACCGGTTCCCGTTTGCGCCTTGCCGACAATGTCGCCACCTAGCAGCGTTTGGCGCAGGGCCTCAGCTTGAATAGGCGTGCAGTATTCAAACCCTTGGGCATGAATCGCGCGCATTAAGGGCAGCGGCAGATCAAAGTCATGAAAGCGCCACTTGCCGGCCACGGCAGGCACCTGAAACTGACGAAGATCCCAGTTCGACTGGCGACGACGCGGTTTACGACGGCGACGTTTTGGCTTGCGATTCTGGGCCGGGGCTGTGGTCTGTTCCGACTCGCTCATAGGCTGTCTATCTGTCCATTGCTGTGGAAGTTGGCATCATGAAGCGCGCATTGTACCAGGGCTTGGCGATAAGAGCGCGTCCTGCTGTCGAAGGAGTCCCAAGGCCTGTTAGAATAGCCGTTAAATCGACGTAAGGAGCGCGACATGACGCGTAAGAAAAAAACTCGTTCACTGGCCGACAAGGTGACTATTCGTACCGGTCGGCGCAAGGATTACAAAAAATGGCGCCACGACAACCCTGATCAAGTCGCCCCTTCGCGCCGCTTTGTGGCTAAAAAGCAGCAGCAGCGCAAACTGCAGGCAGTGCGAAAACTCGCCCGTCAGCAGAGTGGTCAAGATATCGCTATTCACCCTGAAAAAACGGATAGCGGTGCTAACAAGCCTCAGGGGGACGACTCGTAATGCGCTTGGTTTCGTTCAATATTAACGGTATTCGTGCCCGTCTTCACCAGTTACAGGCATTGATCGATACCCAGCAGCCTGACGTGATCGGCCTGCAGGAAACCAAAGTACAAGACAGCGAGTTTCCTATCGCAGACGTGGAAGCCATGGGCTACCACGTCTTTTATTACGGCCAAAAAGGCCACTATGGCGTTGCTCTGATGTGTCGTCAGGCGCCCCAAGAGGTGCTTTACGGTTTCCCCGACGATGAGGAAGACGCTCAGCGCCGCATGATTGGCGTCCGCCTGCTGGCTGAAGATGGCGAACCGGTGACGGTGTGGAACGGCTACTTCCCGCAGGGCGAAAACGTCACTCACCCGACCAAATTTCCTCATAAAGAGCGCTTTTATGGTCAGCTAGCGCGGCTGCTTAACGAACAGCACCACCCTGACGAGCGGTTGGCGATTATGGGCGATTTCAATATCTCACCGGAAGATCAGGATATCGGCATCGGTGACGCCAACCGCAAGCGCTGGCTGCGCGAAGGCAAAACCAGCTTTCAGCCTATTGAGCGCGAGTGGCTGGAAGGCATTAAAGCCTGGGGGCTATCCGACAGCTATCGTCTCTGCTATCCGCACAGCGATGACCGCTTCAGCTGGTTCGACTACCGCTCAAAAGGGTTTAACCAGGAGCCCAAGCGCGGCCTACGTATCGACTATATTCTAGTTACCAAGCCGCTAGCCGAGCAGACCACTGATGCGGGCATCGACTACGACCTGCGTGGCATGGAGCGGCCTTCCGATCATGCCCCTACTTGGAGTGACTTCGCTCTTACGCTTAAGCCCTAGTCCTTGCTACACAGCCCTGCCTACCTAGACCTTTCTAGTTAAAACTGGCCAGCCACTGCTCCGCCTCATCGTCACCTAGCGAAGAGGCGCGGGCAAAGGCTTGTTTCGCTTGACCATCCTCACCCCAGGCGTAAGCAAGTTGACCATAGGCTCGCCAGTCGGCAGCAGCTTGCGTATGCAGCGCTAAGGCTTGCCAGGCATTCAGGGCCTTCTCAACGTCTTTAGCCTGCCACCAGGCGTTAGCCAGCAAGCGCAGATGAGACTCATCGCGGACAATATCACCCTCATTCAGCGCCTGCTCTAAGTGTTCTGCCGCTCTTGCGGGGGTGCCGCCAGCGAGATGAAGTTGAACCAACAGCCAGAAATCTTCTTGCTCGGTTAACTTGCCTAATTGCCAGGCCGTCTCCCACAGGCCAGCGGCTACCCCAGATTGGCCAGCCTGCTGAGCAAGCCCCGCGGCTTGACGCCATTCGGCGGCTTCACTCTGCGCACTCAAGTCATCCAGCAGCCAGCCCAATGCCTGATCACCTTGCCCTGCATTGCGATACACAGCCAGCGTTACAGACTGCTGCGCTTCGCTTAGCTCTGGCGTCTCATTAAGTGCTTGCTCAAGCCAGTCGGCAGCTTCCTCCCAGCGCGCCTGCTGCGCCAGCAGCCGGGTTAACTGCCAGGTGGCATCACTATCCTGATGGCTGGATAACCACTCACTAAGCAGCTCAATGACCTGATCACGCTGACCGGCAGCACGGCGCAGTGAGGCTTCCTCACGTAGCCAGCGAGCCGCCTGGGCGTCATCAACACCATTTAAGCCGCGGGCAATCGCCAACCGATCTGCTGCCGCTGCGTGTTGATCCTGGCGCGCCAAGGCACCTGCCGCCAGCTGCTGATAGAGCGCGCTGGCCCATTGATCCGATTGGTTCCCCGGCGCCAAGCGCTCGGCCTGTGCGGTCGCCCGCTCTACAACGCTGGATAACGCTCCATCCTGTAGCTGGGCCTGGAGCGTATTGAGATCGTCAATCACACCGCCTTTTAGCGCAGGGCTGGCCAGCGCCGAGAAGGACCACGTGGTTAGTATTAAACAAACGCTGAGCACTAAAATCGATAAAGGACGCTGCATACCGCTACCTCAACTGAAACTCGATCCGCTGGGTGGCATTGCGTAACCGATTACTGGGTTCAAATTGCCATTGGGCAATTGCCTCGCGCGCCGCATCATCAAATACCCGGCGTGGCTGCGCATTAGTGATGCGAATAGAAGAACTATCAACACTGCCATCGCGCTGAATCGTAAAGGCTACTTCCACATAACCCTCCATACCCCGCCGCTGCGCACGTGGCGGATAGCTTGGGTTGACCCGGCTGGTCGGCGTCGCTTGGCCAACGCTGACCGGTTCGTTAGAAGGAACGGGCTCAGCTTCCGGCGCGGCTTCACGCTCGGCGGGCTCACTCTCTACTGCGTCTGAAGCGGGCGCTGGCTCAGCGGGCGCTTCCTGTGGCGGTGGTTCCGGCGCAGGCTCGGGAGTAGGCTCTGGCCGAGGCTCCGGCGTCACTTCCGTCAGTTCGGGGAGCTGACTATCCATTTGAACCGGCTCAACGGGCTCATCCGGCAGCTCTACTTCCGGCAAGCTAATAGTGCTCTCAGTTACGGGCGGTGGCTCGGGGGCTGGCATGGGCGGCGGCGCCTGCTGGGGCGCTGCTTCTACAGGCTGCGGCGTGGGCGCCTCCTGCTCAGGGGCGACTTCCGGCGCTTCAACCATCGTCATCGCCATACTCATGGTCAGCTCTTCGGGCTCCCGCTCAGGGGGGGCAACCAGCTGCGCCAGCAGCCAGAATAAGCCCACCGCCAGCACAACGCCTCCCAACAACGACAGAAGGTGGCGCATCATGACCCACTCCGACTCGCCGCCACCGCCACTTGGTCAACCCCCGCCTCGCGCAGGCGATCCATCACTTCGATCAGCAAGCCCGTGGTCGATTCACGATCCGCCTGGATAACCACCGAACCATCGTCGCTCAGCATATCGGCCACCTGCTGCCCAACCCGGTGAACATCTACCGGGCTACCATCCACCCACACAGCGCCCTCGGAGGAAACCGCGACAAGCACCTGAGCATCCGGGCGCGGGGTGGCGGCACTGGATTCAGGTCGCTCAATCTCGACACCACTCTCTTTGACAAAGCTGGTGGTGACGATAAAGAAAATCAGCATGATAAAGACCACGTCAAGCATGGGTGTCAGGTTCACCTCATTACTCTCAGCGGTTGCATCTATGGAACGGCGTCTACGCATCACTTTCCTCCAGTGCCCGCGCCAAGCGATCATGCAGCCGCTGGTCTTCGCGACGAATGACGTGCTCTAAACGACTAATAAATAACAGCCCTACCACGGCAATGGCCATACCGGTTAAGGTCGGCAGCGTCGCCCGGGCGACGCCGTCTGCCATGGCACGGGCTTGATGGGTCTCGCTCAGCGAAAGGCTATCAAACACGCTAATCATGCCCGTGACCGTGCCTAACAACCCCAGCAAAGGGCACAACGCAACCAACAGCTTTAACCATGGCAGGGGTTTGCGCAGCCTGGCGACCAATGCTTCTGCCCAAACCTGGCGCAGCGTTCGAGCACTCCAACTGGTGTGATCGCTGCGCGCCGCCCAGCGACGTAGCAATTGTCGCCGCGCTATACGCCAGGTAATTCGGTAGTACCACCAGCGCTCCATGGCCATGGCAAACACCAATACGGCCACGACGGCCAAAACCACCAGTACCGCGCCACCCGCCTCCACTAAGCGCTCAACGGGTTCGAGCCAGAGAGGAAGTGTGGACATGTTAGTTCACCACAGGTGTGTGTGATTCCAGGTGATCCGCCAAGGTGGCGCTCGCCTGCCCTTCAATCACGTGGGTTAAGTAGCGGCTGCGGCCTGCCAGCGCTGTTTGCACGAACAGCAACGGCACAGCGGTAATTAGACCCAACACGGTGGTAACCAGCGCCTGGCTAATACCGCCCGCCATTAGCTGCGGGTCGCCGGTGCCAAACACGGTAATCGCCTGAAAGGTAACGATCATGCCGGTCACTGTCCCCAGTAGACCGAGCAGCGGCGCAATGGCGGCGAGCAGTTTCACCATCGGCTGACTACGCTCTAGCTTGGGTAGTTCGGCCAATACTGCTTCGTCCAGCCGCGCTTCTAGCGCTTCAGGAGTTTGATGCTTGTCCATGCCTTCAAAGCGTAGCAGTACCCGCCCCAACGGGTTATTGGCCTGCAGTTGATCAAGGGAATGACGCTGACGTTTAACCCGCAGACTGACCAGCACCAGATAGAGGTATTGGCCAAGCCCGATGATCATGCCCAACACACCCAGTGCCACGACCACATAGCCGACATAGCCGCCCTGTTGGAAGCGCTCCCATAGGTTAGGCTGCTGGGCCAAAGCTTCCAGCACGCTGCCCTGGGTAGGATCCACCGCCATCACGTTGCTTTCGCCTTGGTAGTAATCGGCCAGTAATCCGCCAATGGCATCGGGCGTACGCGGCAAAACGACGAGGTTGCCATCGCCTTCACCACGCTCTAAAAGCTCGCTCTCGGTAAAAGCTGCGAAATCGCCCAGCCTTACTAACTCACGGGTGGTCACTTCACCGCTAGCATCAGCGACCGGCATTGAAAGCCGCTCGGCACGACCGGTGCGCGCGGTTAACGCCGCTAAATGATCCACTACATCTTCCAACTGGTGGCGCTCAAGCACTTCAACTTCATCCAAGCGCGGCGGCAGTGACCCCTCCTCTAAGGTGAGCAGGCTCTCTTCACCCAGCGCATTTCGAATCTCGGAGCTATGCCGGGCAAGATTTGCGAGCAGACCTGAAAGCGCAGCGCCCTGCTCCGCTTGGCGCTCGCTTAGCTCGCTGGCTTGATCTGTTTGCTCTGCCTGCTGAGCCGCTAACGTATCATGCTGCTGCTGGGCCTCTTCATGCTCGGCGCGCGCCTCTTCCAGTGCGGACTCTAATGCTTGCTGATCATCAAGAAAGCGCATTAACCGCTGCTGGTCTCGCGCTTGCGCCGCCTCACGAGCTTCCCGCAGCGAAGTCGCGCTCTCGGTTTGCGCCATTGATACGCCACTGACCGCTACCAGCCCCAATACAACGCAGGCATAGCCAAGTTGGCGAAGTGTTAGCCGACGCATGGATAGGCGACTATCGGGTTGGCGGTTAACTGTTAGGCTGAAACGACTCATGGTTGCTCTCCCTGCAGGTCATTGGCACTGATCGAGAGCGGCAAGGTGAGTAGATCCGGAGCGCGCTGATCTTCCGCCATGCGCAACCCACTGCGCACTTCACGCAGGTATTCATCTTCCAGCGGCTCCCATGCGCCACTTTCAGCATTCCACACACCGCCTTCACGGCCGTCAGGGGTTAGGTAATAAAAGCCAATACGCCCGATGCGCAAGAAATCCACTTCGCGCTCGCGGTTATCCTGGCGTAAGCGCCCCCGCCAGCTATCCATCTCCTGCCCATAATCAAGTTCAACGCGCCACGCTTCGAGCAGCCCATTAATACGTTCAATGGTATTTTGACCCTGCTCGTCGGGCTGACGCTCAACCCGCGCCAACCGCTCTTCGCGCAGAAATGGCAGGTCACGTTCGATCCACTGACTAAGCTGCACCGACATATTTTGTTCGATGACAGGCAGCGCGGCACGGGTCTCTTCCAACGTATCCAGCGCAGTTGCCAGCCGCTGCTGGCGCTCAGCCTCTTCCGCCAAGCGTCCTGTCAGCGAAGCATTATCAGCCGCTAACTGGCGGGTTTCGCGCTCTAAACGACGTAGCTCTTCCAACTGTTCGCGGGTTTGCTCATCGGCAGCGTCTATCTGCTCTTGAAGCGCTGCCTGGGCCTGTTGGGCTTCTACACTTTCGGCTGCTTGAGCCACTGCTTGTTCACTTGCCAATAGCGTGCCACTGGCCAGCACTCCCGCTAGCCACCATCCACGCAAGGCAAAGAAAGGCCTGTTCAGCACGTCGACTCTCCGTCACTGAGTAGCGGGCGGCGGACACCGCCCCACTAGAAACTAATTGGGTATCAGAACGATTTGCGTTTATCTTTTACGAGCCATAGCCTACCACTAATAGAAGAAATGACAATATTTATCATTAACAATCAATGGATTTTGCGGCGTTTAAACCCCGGCCTTCATCGTAATTTGCGCTCGGCCTACCCGCTTGCTCGGGTTTTGGGATGGGGATGGAATAACTGTAGATAACCTAGGGAGGCGCTATGACTGACGAAACACTCAACCAGTTACGCTCACAGATTTCGACGCTCTCAGAATCGGAGCGTGCAGCGCTGGCTCACGAACTCATCATAAGCCTGGACGGCCCACAAGATAATTCAGCTGAACAAGCCTGGAACGATGAGATTATTCAGCGCGCCTCCAAAGTCAGAAGCGGCAATGCCACTTTACTGAGCCGCGAAGAGTTCCGGCAGCAGATGCGAGTGGGGCTAGCAACCGCTCGCCGAGAGAAGAATAACGCATTGACCCGAAAACTGTAGCGGACAAGTATTCACTAGCACCCAAGGATAACCACGTCGATATTAGAAGCATCACACAACCGCCTATAATCGGCCACTACGGCCTTCCACTCATTACGACTTGTAAAGTTTTCCTGGGCAAATCTTCATTATTCATAATCATTGGATCTCGCTAGCCTTTCCTTAGTAACAAACCCACTAAGGAGAGATTCCAATGACACCAAATACAATCACAATCCCCCGTTTTCGCCCAAGCGTGACCGCCTTAGGGCTGCCCTTGCTTTTCATCGTAATGTGGAGCTCTGGCTACGTGGCTGGCAAAGCAGCCCTGCCCTTTGTCGGACCGTACACCATGATCTTTCTGCGCTTCTCTAGTGCCGCCTTGGTGCTACTAATGGTCGCCGTTGCAACACGCGCACCGTGGCCAAAAAAGTGGAAGGACGTTGGACACATTGCGGTTGTCGGGCTGCTGATTCAAGCAATGCAGTTCTCGGGACTCTATACCGGTATCAATCTCGGCGTGAGCGCTGGGGTTTCGGCGCTCATCGTCGGCACAATGCCCATCTTCGTTGCACTTGGCGCCAGCGCTTTTCTGTCTGAACGCATAAAGTCACATCAATGGGTTGGGCTTCTAATTGGTCTAGTAGGTGTTGCGTTGGTTGTTTCAGAAAAGTTCTCTTTCGGAGAGGCGACGGTCGGGGGATATATCGCTATCCTCTTCGCCCTTCTTGGTATCACGCTTGGCACGCTTTACCAGAAGAAATTTTGTACGAGCATGGATCTACGTACGGGTGGATTCATTCAACTAAGTGTCGCAGCAAGCTTTGCTTTTGTTGCAGCCTATGCACTTGAAGACCTGTACTTCCAAGTCACGCCTACTTTCTTATTCGCGACAAGCTGGATGAGCCTTGTGAACTCGATCGGAGCCATCAGCGTGCTTTACGTCATGATTCGTCGTGGCGAGGCAAGCAAAGTGGCCAGCCTCTTCTACCTCATACCCGGCATGACTGCCCTTATGGCCTTTGTGCTTCTTGGCGAAACACTTCAACCGTTAGCCATGATTGGCTTTACAGTGACCGCTTTCGGGGTTTATCTGAATAACCGCTAGCGATTCCACCTTACCGCAGTTATATCGCGCATGACTCTTGGAGAGTCGTAGTTTCTACTTCCTGCTGTTCATGAGAGTTCCAGCAGCGACGAATAAGCCGAATTAGCCACTCAAATTGATCGAGCTCAACGGTGGCAGCAGTTGTAATGCTGATTCGTACATCCGGCAGCGCAGGGAGTTGTTGCAAATTTATCGGAGAGACGAGCCCATACTGCGAGGGAGTAACCGGCAAAGCACTCACACCCAGGCCAGCCTTGATCGCTGCAAGTAGATCGCCTAAATCACGCGCCTCGTAGACTATGCGCCCTAGCAACTGATTTTGCTTGAGTTCATTAATTTGAAGGTCTCGTAGCATGCAAGGTGGAGAGAATACAACGAGAGGAATCTCATTGCTGGAGTCAAGCAAAAATCCTGAGGCACCTACCCAGGAAAGGCGTCGGTCAGACAACCGGACGCCTTTTTGCACATTCGAATGCAATGTTTCTAGAGCGTCGACAGCAATGAGCATATCAAGCTGACCATCATTGAGCCTACGCTGCAGTTTCGTTGATCGCCCCAACTGAGGAATGATGCGAATACCTTCTTGCTCAAAACACAAAGAGGCCAGCATGATAGGCAGGTAATCTTGGGCAAAATATTCCGATACTCCCAAGCGAATCTCTGTTGTCACCCCGCGGTGTTGCCCGAGCTTATCGAAAGCTTCGTCGTTGAGGGCAAGGATCTGCCGTGCATACCATAGAAAGAGCTCGCCAGCCTCTGTAAGACGTTTTCGTCGGCCATGAGTTTCGAAAAGAGTATTATCGAGCTGCCCCTCAAGACGACGCACATGGTGAGAAACAGCCGATTGAGTTAGATGCAAGGCCTGAGCCGCTTCGGAAAACCCACCGCAGTCGTTTATGGATACCAGCGTACGCAATAGCGTTGTGTCTAAATTAGCCTTTCGCGCTGTCTTTATTATGTCTGTCATGAGCCCCCACTCCCCAAAAGTGCATGTTCTTTTATACGCTTGTAGAGGAATTAAACACAACCAGACAATTAGTTTCGCAGAGGAGACAACCAAACGGCGCTGATGCAATCGCCCCCGAGCTAGATACGCTTAAGGTACTGAGAAATCAACACTAACTGACCACTACGTACTCTTTTGTCAGCGGTGCCAACGGTAGCTGCCAAGCCTCTTCTCGGGTTACCCATCTTGCTTCGGCGATTTCAGCCGCCGCTTCGACAGGCTCATCAATAACCAAGCTAAACAGATGCGCTTCAAGCGCCATGCCCGGCTCATTAGCGGCGGGAGCGCTGTGCACGCCTAGCGGGATCAATTGATCCTCGCTAACATGCAAGCCCAACTCCTCCTTCAGTTCGCGGCACAGCGCTTCTAACGCGCTTTCACCCGCATCGATCTTGCCGCCGGGCTGCATAAAGAAAGACGTATTGTGCTTACGCACTAATAGCAAACGCCCATCGGGGTCGCTTACGACGGCAGCGGCGATCTTCAATAGGTTAGCTTCGCTAGCTGACATACATCCTCCTCTATGCCCATGACTTCATGCCCATAACTTCCGGTGATATTAAAACGCCCAGTCGTCGTCTTCGGTGGCGACGGCTTTGCCGATGACGTAGGAGGAACCGGAGCCGGAGAAGAAGTCGTGGTTCTCATCGGCGTTGGGCGACAGCGCCGCCATGATAGTCGGATCCACATCGGTGACGCTGCTGGGGAACAGCGGCTCGAAGCCTAGGTTCATCAGCGCTTTGTTGGCGTTGTAGTGAAGGAATTTTTTCACGTCTTCACTCAGGCCTACCTCGTCATACAGCGACTCGGTATAGCGCACTTCGTTGTCGTACAGTTCCAACAGCAGCTCGTAGGCATAATCTTTCACTTCCTGCTGACGCGCGGGTGTCGCTTCCGCCATTGCCTGCTGGAATTTGTAGCCAATGTAGTAGCCGTGTACCGCTTCATCGCGAATGATGAGACGGATCAGGTCGGCGGTGTTGGTCAACTTGGCATGGCTTGACCAGTACATCGGCAGGTAGAAGCCAGAATAGAACAGAAACGACTCAAGGAAAACGCTGGCGACTTTGCGCATCAGCGGATCGTCAGAGCGGTAACGCTCTAAAATCAGCTGGGATTTTGCCTGTAGCGTGGGGTTCTCTTCGCTCCAGCGAAAGGCGTCGTCCACATCGCGGGTGGTGCACAGCGTCGAGAAAATCGAGCTGTAGGAGCGCGCGTGCACCGACTCCATAAAGGCGATGTTGGTGTAAACCGCCTCTTCGTGGGGAGTGCGAGCATCTTCCATTAATACCGGTGCACCGACGCTGCTCTGAATGGTATCGAGCAGCGTGAGACCGGTAAACACACGAATCGTCAGCTGTTTTTCTTTTTCAGTCAGAGTATTCCATGACTGAATATCGTTAGACAGCGGCACCTTTTCGGGCAACCAAAAATTACTCGTTAAGCGGTTCCACACTTCCAGGTCTTTATCATCCTGGAGTCGGTTCCAGTTAATCGCATCAACCCGCGATAAACGTTGCATGGTGTTCATATCACTCTCTCAAAGCCCGGCCATCACAGCCGGGCTAGCAAAGCTTGGTTATATAAGCAGGGTTATAAAAAACTAACGCTCAAAAAAACCTAATGCGTCGACGCGATTACAGCGTGCACGACACACAGCCTTCCACCTCAGTGCCTTCTAGCGCACTTTGACGCAAGCGGATGTAGTAAAGCGTTTTGATACCTTTGCGCCAGGCGTAAATTTGCGCCTTATTGATATCCCGGGTGCTTGCGGTGTCCGGGAAGAACAGCGTCAGCGATAGGCCTTGATCGACGTGCTGTGAGGCTTCCGCATAGGTGTCGATGATCTTTTCCGGGCCAATTTCGTAGGCGTCCTGGAAATAGTCAAAATTGGCTTCATCCAGGAAAGGTGCGGGATAGTAAACACGCCCTAATTTGCCCTCTTTACGAATCTCGATTCTCGCCGCCACCGGATGAATACTGGAGGTGGAGTTGTTGATATAGGAGATCGAGCCTGTGGGCGGCACCGCCTGCAGGTTACGATTGTATAAACCGTGGGCCATGACCGAGGCTTTAAGCTCCTTCCAATCGTCTTGAGTCGGCAGCGCGATACCGCTGCGCTCAAACAGCCCACGTACTTTTTCGGTACGTGGCAGCCACGCCTGATCGGTATACTTATCAAAGAAGCTACCCGAGGCGTAGGTGGAATCGGCAAAACCTGCGAAGGTGTCTTTATGCTCAATGGCCAATCGGTTCGACGCGCGGATTGCATGGAAGGCCACGCAGTAGAAATAGAGATTGGTAAAATCCAAGCCCTCATCAGAACCGTAGTAGATATGTTCACGCGCCAAATAGCCGTGCAGGTTCATCTGGCCCAAGCCGATCGCCCGGGACTTCGCATTGCCTTCGGCAATCGACGGAACGCTGCGCAGATTGCTCATTTCCGAAACGGCGGTAAGGCCGCGAATGGCGATATCCACGCTGGTGCCGAGATCGCCTGAGTCCATGACTTTGGCTATGTTCATGGAGCCCAGGTTGCAGGAGATATCCTGGCCAATATGGCGGTAACCCAAGTCGTCGTCATACTCCGTAGGCGTATTCACCTGAAGTATTTCAGAGCACAGGTTACTCATGTTAATGCGGCCAGCAATTGGATTGGCGCGGTTCACCGTATCTTCGAACATCAGGTAAGGATAACCGGACTCAAACTGCAGCTCGGCCAGCACCTGGAAAAATGCTCGGGCGTTAATCTTGTGCTTGCGGATACGCGCATCGGCGACCATTTCCTGGTACTTCTCGGTAACGCTGATGTCGCCAAAGGGGACGCCGTAAACGCGCTCTACATCGTAGGGCGAGAACAGGTACATATCGTCGTTGCGCTTGGCGAGCTCAAAAGTAATATCCGGAATCGTCACGCCCAGCGAAAGCGTTTTGATACGAATTTTCTCATCAGCGTTTTCACGCTTGGTATCCAAAAAGCGCAGGATATCCGGGTGGTGAGCGTTGAGATACACTGCTCCGGCGCCCTGACGCGCCCCCAGCTGATTAGCATAGGAGAAGGCATCTTCCAGCAGTTTCATAATCGGGATGATGCCCGACGATTGGTTTTCGATGCGCTTGATGGGGGCACCCGACTCACGAATATTGCTGAGCAGGAACGCTACGCCGCCGCCACGCTTGGAGAGCTGCAGGGCGGAGTTAATCGCCCGGCCAATCGACTCCATATTGTCTTCAATACGCAGCAGAAAGCACGACACCAGCTCACCGCGCTGCTGCTTACCACAGTTCAAAAAGGTCGGCGTCGCGGGCTGGAAACGACCGCTAATAATTTCATCCACCAGCGACTTCGCCAGCGTTTCGTCACCCCGCGCCAGGGTCAGCGCGACCATGCAGACGCGGTCTTCGTAACGCTCTAAGTAGCGCTTGCCGTCAAACGTCTTCAGCGTATAGCTGGTGTAGTACTTAAAAGCGCCCAAAAAACTGGGGAAGCGAAACTTATACGCATAGGCCTGCTCGAACAGCGCCTTGATAAAGGCGAAGCTGTACTGGGCCAGCATTTCTGCTTCGTAGTACTGCTCTTCGACTAAGTAATCGAGCTTTTCCTCTAACGAGTGGAAAAACACTGTGTTCTGGTTAACGTGTTGCAAAAAGTACTGGCGCGCCGCTTCGCGATCTTTATCCAGCTGCAGCTCGCCATTGGCCCCGTACAGGTTGAGCATGGCATTGAGGGCGTGGTAATCCAGCGTGCGCGCTTCAGAAGTAGCCGCAGGCCGTTTTGCCTCAACATTTTTAGGGGTTAAATCTTTAGAGGCTGTGTCTTTAGAGGCTAGGCTTGTCGTTTCCAAAACTCTTCTACTCCTTTGCGGACGTTGGCCACGTCGTCGTCGGTGCCAAACAGTTCGAATCGATACAGCAGCGGCACGTTGCACTTTTTGGCGATAATGCGGCCAGCAAGGCCATAGGCTTCGCCAAAATTAGTATTGCCCGCTGCAATGACCCCCCGCAGGAGGCTCCGATTATGCGTGTCGTTGAGAAAGTGGATTACCTGTTTGGGCACCGCACCCTGCTCACTTCCCCCACCATAAGTGGGGGTAATTAAAATATACGGCTGGGTGACACGTGGAACAGGCTCGTCTCGATTCAGCGGCAGTCGCTTTGCGGCAAAACCAAGCTTTTCTACAAAACGATGGGTATTGCCTGATTTAGTAGAGAAGTACACCAAACTGTCGGCCGCAGGCGCGGATGTGCAACTTGCCAGCATTTAGATGACTTAAGCCAGCGCTTGAATACGGTCTGGACGGAAACCCGACCAGTGATCTTCGCCGACTACCACGACGGGAAGCTGGCGATAGCCCAGCGCTTCAACTTCTTCTTGGGCACCAGATTCAGCGGTAATATCGATGACGGTGTACTCAAGCCCCTGCTTGTCTAGCGCGCGGTAAGTCGCGGTACACTGAACACAAGCTGGCTTGCTATAAATTTGGATTTCCATGGCCATTTTCCTTTTCATAGCGGCATTTTTCGGGTAGAGCACATCTAGTGCCCGCCCCCTCTAGAAGATACAACGCATACTATATATAGACCAATAGAAAATCAATTCAAGCATATGTGGTATTTTTCATCCACAGGTTATTGACAACTAATACCCCACGTTATCCCAGGCAATAAAAAAACCGCCCACTAAAAAATGGACGGTTTTTTCACAGCGCCGCGAGGCGGCGCAGCTAGCGGATCATAGCAATATTAGCTAATCGCCGCCTGGTAACGACGCTCAACGTCTTCCCAGTTAACAACGTTAAAGAACGCTGCAATATAGTCAGGACGCTTATTTTGATACTTCAGGTAGTAGGCATGTTCCCAAACATCCAGACCCAGCAACGGCGTGTTGCCGTGCATCAGCGGGCTGTCTTGGTTCAGGGTGTTTTCTACCACCAATTTCTTTTCAGGGGTAATGGATAGCCATGCCCAACCGCTACCGAAACGGCCAACAGCCGCTTTTTTGAACTCTTCTTTAAAGGCTTCCAGACCGCCCAGTTCAGCGTCAATGGCTTTCGCCACATCGCCCTGTGGGTTGCCACCGCCGTTTGGCGACATCATCTGCCAAAACATAGAGTGGTTGGCGTGGCCGCCACCGTTGTTGATAACGGCTTGGCGCTTGGCTTCTGGAACGCGATCCAGATTAGCGACCAACTCTTCGACGGGTACATCTTCAAGACCTGTGCCTTCCAGCGTGGCGTTCAGGTTGTTGATGTAGGTTTGATGGTGACGAGAGTGGTGAATTTCCATCGTCATCGCATCGATATTCGGTTCGAGAGCGTCATATGCGTACGGCAGTTCGGGTAATGTATGTGCCATATCATCATCTCCTTGAGTGGCTTTCGTTGCTTTCACTTAACTATGTGCGGACAGCCCGCAGCTTTTTCAACCACCGGGGTGGTTTTTCTTACCTTTTGCCCCAGTACTTTAGTCAACTATTGCCAGTTTACCTAATAGACCCGGCACAAAAAAGCCGACTTCTGACGAAGCCGGCTTTTAGGACTTAGCTGTTCAACCACTTACAGCTTGCTCTCAAGCTCCGGCAGAATCTCAAACAGATCGCCCACCAGGCCGTAATCCGCGACCTGGAAGATCGGCGCTTCGTCGTCTTTGTTGATCGCGACGATCACCTTGGAATCCTTCATGCCCGCCAGGTGCTGGATGGCACCGGAGATGCCCACGGCAATGTAGAGATCCGGCGCAACGATCTTGCCAGTCTGGCCGACCTGCATATCGTTGGGCACAAAGCCTGCGTCTACCGCGGCGCGGGAGGCGCCAATGGCAGCCCCCAGTTTGTCGGCAATGCCGTCGAGCAGCTTGAAGTTCTCGCCGTTGCCCATGCCGCGACCACCTGAGATCACCACCTTGGCGCCGCCCAGCTCGGGGCGATCCGATGCCGCCAGCTCTTCTTTAACAAAGCTGGATTGGCTGTTTTCTACCACAGTGTTGACCGCTTCGATGGTGGCACTGCCGCTTGTGCCCACGGCGTCAAAGCCGGTTGTGCGGATGGTGATGACCTTCAGCGCGTCGTCACTTTTGACCGTGGCAATGGCGTTACCGGCGTAGATCGGGCGCAGGAAGGTGTCGGCACTTTCTACACCAAGTACATCCGACAGTTGGCTGACGTCTTTTAGCGCCGCCAGGCGCGGCAGCACATTTTTTCCAGTGGTGGAGGCGCTGGCAAGTACGTGGGTGTAATCACCTGCCAGTTCGACCAGTAGCGCCCCCATGGGCTCGGCGAGCTGGTGAGCGTAAACGGCGTTATCGGCGACGCGCACTTTGCTCACGCCGTCGAGCTTGGCGGCAGACTCGGCCGCGGCTTGCACGCCTTCACCAGCGACGAGAACGTCAATATCGCCGCCGATCTGTTGGGCGGCCGCAATCACGTGAGCCGTCGCACCGGCCAGTTGGCCTTCATGCAGGTCGGCAAGTACCAGAATGCTCATAAAATCAGCTCCTTCAAAAGCGCTTATCTCAACGTACGGGGGTAAACAACCGACTTCAGAGAACTTTGGCTTCGTTTTTCAGTTTGTCGATCAGCTCGTCTACCGAGGCGACTTTAACGCCACCCTTGCGCTCCGCTGGCGATTCGACTTTTAGCAGGCTCACCTTGGAGGCAACCTCGACGCCGTAGTCGGCGGGGGTTTTGACATCCAGCGGCTTTTTCTTGGCCTTCATGATATCGGGGAGCTTAGCGTAGCGTGGCTCATTCAAACGCAGGTCGGTGGTCACAATCGCCGGCAGCGTTAGGGCAATGGTTTGCAGACCGCCGTCGATTTCACGGGTCACATGCACCTTGTCACCGTCGACCGCCACTTCTGACGCAAACGTGCCCTGGGGCAGGCCGGTCAACGCGGCAAGCATCTGGCCGGTCTGGTTGTTGTCGGTGTCGATCGCCTGTTTGCCGAGAATCACTAAGCCCGGCAGCTCTTCCTCAACCACTTTAGCCAGTAGCTTGGCTACGGCCAGGGATTCGGCGCGCTCATCGGTTTCGATATGAATAGCGCGATCCGCACCCAGCGCCAGTGCCGTACGCAGCTGCTCTTGGGCGGCTTTGGGGCCAACGGTGACGGCTACCACTTCGGTGGCCACCCCCTTCTCTTTCAGGCGTACCGCTTCTTCCACGGCAATTTCGCAGAACGGGTTCATGGCCATTTTGACGTTGGTAAGGTCGACGTCCGAGTGATCCGCTTTAACGCGGATTTTGACGTTGTAGTCGATGACGCGTTTAACCGCGACGAGTACTTTCATAGGTTCCTCGCTTGGCTTGTCGTAAAGCCGTTACCCTGAGACGGCACCCGCCCAGCGGATACCCCTTAATTTAAGACGTGTCGTGAAGACTAACTGGCCACTTCTCAAAAGCGACCCACCTGCCTCAACACAGCGACTGCCAACAGCAATGAGGGCGCGTTTAAATTCAATGGATTAAATTCAATCAAGCGTTTGATAGGTGCGCAATTGAGAAACCCTACCAATTTGCCATAGCCTGCTGCAAAGCGACAACACCTAATGCCTAAACAACCACTACGGCCTTAGTCGTAGCACTGAACGCTGATTAGCGAAGCATACAGCCAATAAATGCCTCTTTCACCATCGTAGGCGTGACCTGACACAGGTATTATGCCTATCATGGCATATAACCAGAAGCAAACGACCGTTTTAAATTAAGGCCGATTTTTTATAAGCTAGTTCTCATTCGCTAGTGTGTATAAATAATGGCACTTAAAGAGAATAAGGAGAAACCGGGTGGAAACTGTTGAACGCGATGTAATGGACTTTGATGTCGTCATTGTCGGTGCGGGCCCATCCGGGCTTTCCGCCGCATGCCGCCTAATGCAGCAAGCCAACGAAGCTGAGCAAGAGCTTACCGTCTGCGTGGTTGAAAAAGGCTCGGAAGTGGGCGCGCATATATTGTCAGGGGCGGTATTTGAACCCCGCGCCCTGGCAGAGCTATTCCCTGACTGGGAGGAGCGCGGCGCACCACTCAATACGCCGGCGATTCGCGACGATGTTTTTTTGCTCAAAGACGCCGAAAAAGCGCAGAAAGTGCCCAACGCCTTAGTGCCTAAAAGCATGCACAACACCGACGGCGACCTTACCCGCTATGTGATCAGTGCTGGCAATCTGTGCCGCTGGTTGGCCGAACAGGCCGAAGCCCTCGGCGTTGAGATCTTTCCAGGCTTTGCCGCCCAGGACGTTATCATTGAAGATGACGCCGTGCGCGGCATTTTGATTGGCGATATGGGCGTCGCCGCAGATGGCACTCCCAAAGATGGCCATATGCCGGGTATGGAGCTTCGCGCCAAGTACACGCTGTTTGCTGAAGGTGCGCGCGGGCATTTGGGCAAACGCCTAATTAAAGACTTCTCCCTGGATGCAGGCCGCGACCCGCAACACTACGGGATCGGTCTCAAGGAGCTGTGGGATGTACCTGCTGAACAACACGAACCAGGGCTTGTACTCCACGGCTCAGGCTGGCCACTGGACAAAAACACTCACGGCGGTTGGTTTCTCTATCACGCGGAAAACCAGCAGGTCGTCGTTGGTCTAATTATGGACTTGGGCTACCAGAACCCATGGCTCTCGCCCTTCGACGAGTTCCAGCGCATGAAGCATCATCCAGTCCTTAGCCAGTACCTGGAGAGTGGCAAGCGCGTGGCTTACGGCGCCCGGGCGATTACCAAAGGGGGCTTTAACAGCCTGCCTAAAATGACCTTCCCAGGGGGGCTATTGATTGGTTGCGATGCAGGCACCCTCAACTTCTCCAAGATCAAGGGTCTGCACACCGCCATGAAGTCAGGCTTGGTCGCGGCAGAGAGCGTATTTGAGGCGATCAAAGCTGGCGATGAGGGTGCGCAGGAGCTAACGAGTTTTACCCAGAAATGGGAAGCGAGTTGGGCATATCAGGAGCTTAAAGAGAGCGCCAGCTTCGGCCCCGCGATCCATAAATATGGCACTGTGGGCGGTGGAGCATATAACTTTGCCCACCAGTTGCTGGGCAACAAGCTGCCTAACGTCCACGACACCACTACCGACCACGGCGCCCTTAAGCCTGCGGCCGAGTTTGAAAAGATTAACTATCCCAAACCGGACGGCAAGCTCTCCTTCGACAAGCCGACCTCGGTATTTCTGTCGAACACCAACCATGAAGAGGATCAGCCGTGCCACCTGCGCCTTGATGATCCTGACCTGCCGATCCGCGAAAACCTGCCCGAATACGCCGAACCGGCACAGCGCTACTGCCCGGCCGGTGTTTACGAAGTGGTAGAAGATAGTGCGGGACAGCCACGCTTTCAGATCAATTTCCAGAACTGCGTGCACTGCAAAACCTGTGATATCAAAGACCCAGCGCAAAACATTACCTGGGTAGCCCCCGAAGGCGGCGGCGGGCCCAACTATCCAAATATGTAGCATTCCAGCATGTCGTAGAGACGAATGATATTTAAGGCGTCGGCGCTCGCCGACGCCTTTTAAATACGCTTTTCTAGACTAAGTCAAACACCTGTGGTGAAAACGGCTGGTTATCCTAAGAGCTTGGTACTTAATTCGTCGCTATGCTATAAAAATGCACTTTGTTTTTACCCGCTTGCTTGGCCTGATACATCGCTATATCCGCATTTTTCATTAAGCTTTGTTCATCGAGTCCATCAACAGGGAAAAGAGACACCCCGATACTCACCGATATACGGCACTCGTGACCCGCTAAGGTAAATGGCTGCCTCATGGAAGATAGTAATTCGTCAGCAATCGGTTCAATTTGGTCGGTTCGACTCACTTTGCGTAAAAGGATAATAAACTCGTCCCCCCCCAGCCGGGCAACCACATCACTTTCGCGTACCGCTCCAGTCAGCCGCTTAGCCGCTTCTTGTAATAGATGATCGCCCACAGCGTGCCCCAAAGAATCATTGATTAACTTAAACTGATCAAGATCCAAGAAAAGTAGCGCGAAGGATTCGCCATGGCGACCACAAAGGATAACTTCCTGGCTCACCAGATGACTCAAAAAAGCGCGATTAGGCAAATCGGTTAGCGTGTCATGAAAAGCCAAGTGCTCGACTTGCTGAGCATGCAATACGCGCTCGTCCATTACCCGTTGCCGCTCCCGCTGAAGTTGCCAGCTCAGGCGGCCAAGTATCGCCAGAATAATGAGCAGCAGAGCGCTTGTCCACGCGGCCCGCTGCCAGTACTTTCGCACTAGTAACTGAGCCTTTGCCAACTGCTCCTGGGCCGAAAGCCCTACGACGATTGATAGTGGAAAATCATAGAGTTTGCGCACCAGCGTGTAGCGCTCCACGTCTTGCCAGTGAGTCAGAAAGGGGACACTAACAGCATCCAGCGTACTACTTTGCCAAGCCGCTAACTCCATCAACTCGCCTGAATTAATAGCCTCCCCGGTACGCCTGACGCGGACGATTCCATCTGCGCCGACTAGCGCCAGCAGGCCCTGCTGACCCAAAGAACGAGCTTCATAACTGCTCACAAAATAATTGGCATCAATAGCAATAACGACCCAGCCCGAGCCTATTTGTTGGGTGGGCGCTTGCCCCGGCAGTAGTGGCCGGGTAAAGGTAAGCTGCTTGTCTTGATCAGTCTGTGCCTCACCCAAAGCTAAGTAATCGCCCTCCTGCGTGGCTTGTAAAGGAGACCTCAAGCGCAGCCCAAGCAGCTCTGAATCAGTCGACTCAACTACCATACCCTGGGCATCAACAAGACTGATGGTAAATAGCAGCGCAGGTGGCAATAAACGCTGTTCATTTAATGCATTAAGCACGTTCGCGTGAACGGTGTTGTTGGCGGTAAAACGGACTAATTTCAATGTCGTGTCAATTTCCCTGAGAGCTCTTACAACGCGTGCTTCGTAGGTGTCGGTGATTTCACCCACGGAGAGCTTTGCCTGACGCTCAATGGCCACACGCTCTTTATTAACTAAAAAATAAGTACTCCCCCAAACAACCAACAGCATCATAAAAGCCACTATGCTAAATAGCACCAGTGGCTCTACAAGATGATGAGGCCATCGCTTAATAAAGGCTTTGGTTGAGCTGAACCGGTGAGGACTTCTCTGCTCATTGAGACTACTCAATTGTCACAACTCTTAAACGCTCATCAAGAAAAGCAGGGTCTATATAACCCAGTGCTTTTGTATCACTGACCAGCCGCTCTACCACAGCACGACTATTAGCGAGCGCTTGGGGCGGCTGCCCCCGGCCGGTAAATATTTGCCTGGCCCAGTGCGCTTTGATCTGCGCGGGGGTTTGCCCCGTGAAGTGAGTGTAAAACTCGCTTCTCGCCGCCGTACCTTCAGACTGATCCAAAGGTACCACCATCATCCCATCGGCTATTTGCGTACGGCGTCCTAAATAAATATCCCTTAGATCACTGCTTGTAAGGCGAGAAAAAGGCGCGTCCGCTGATACAACCACCAACACCTCAGCTAAAGCGGGGTTATAAAACAGGCTCAGCATTGCCCCCAATAAGAGGCTGATTCCAGGCGCAATAAGACGTTTAACCATTGTCACTCTCCTTAAAACACAAAGTCGAGCGCAAGGCTGAACAAGTTAATACGTTCACCTGGGGTAAACTCGGGCTGTTGATTAATCAGCCCCCCGGATGAACCTGAACGCATATCGATATGATCATACTGGGCTGTAAGTGCCATGCCCTGCCTGAAATCCCAGCGAGCCCCAACCGTAATACTGTCTTGCTGCATCCCGCTGGATAGAATCTCATTTAATACACCATTAAGAAGCTGCGCGCCTTCTGCATAGGGCGATGGGTAGAGGGCAGCATTCAATCCCGGTTCCGAGGTGCTACTGGTGATTTTTGCCCGCGCCACACCCATATAGGGCGTCCATTCGGCAACACGGTAGCCGAAAGTCATGTAGGCTCCTTCACTTTTGCCTAACAGAGACGACGACGAAAAGTGCGCCCACTCTCCCATCACAAACCATGAACCGGGGTCATAACTCGCCCCTAAACTCAGCAGGCGCGCACGCTTACCATCAACTTCGTAACGGCTAGCAAGCTCTTCGCCAGGCAGACCAAAGAGACGGTAAATATCGAAGAACGTTGTGAGCTCATCAGCGCTTACTTTCAGTTCGCCGTAGCTGGCAAACAGGGTGGCACTCCCCCAATGCGTGCGATGAGACACACCCCATGAATCGCTGGCGTCGATACTTCCAGTTTGATAATCAGCGTTGCCACCCCCAAAATTCATCTGCAGCTCATTGGTGGCACTTCCGCGGTGATATCGATAGCGCACATCAACACCATCGAAATTAGCCAAAGGGATTAAACGGTAAACTTCTTGTGGTGGTCTAACCCAAGGGGTGGCGTAATTAACCTTGCGGTGCTCAGAGGCCATAAAAGAGCTCTGCACCATACGCCCAACGCGCAGACTAAGATCAGGGGTAACATCGTATTGAACATTCGCCCATTCAATATCAGGTGCAAATGAGCCGTCGTATCGCTTCTCGCTGACCACCTGCACAACAGAGGAGAGCTGAGGCGTCATTCGTAGCGTTGCTTGAAGCCCTAAGCGGCTATCAACTTCAGCGCTCCAGTCATTACTATACCCCGCACCTTCTGAAGCAAAGGGGTCAGCAACGAAGTCAGCGTCACGCTCATCAGAGTGAACGACCCCTAGCGTGCCAAAACCATTAAATTCCAAGTTCGGCAGACCGCTATCGGCCAGCAAGGCGCCGCTTTGGGTAACAATCAAAATGGCGCAGAGCCAAGTGGCTTGCCTTACCATGCCCGTTCCCTATTTCATCAGTTATTATGCGATGAGCTGCTGAGTATTAGCTCGGTAGGCTTGTGGGTATTAAATCGGCAGGGCCATGCTAAGTCAAACCGCCCTAAAGCTTAATTTGACGGCAAGTGTGAAAGAGTGTGTCTTGTTGTTGAATCAACTACTTACCCAACAAGCGTTGAGCCATTTTTCAACACTTCAATGGGTGCCCGTCGGGCAATCAGCCGCCTTCTTCCCGCCTGATCAAAGCGCACATCAATCACCGGGTCGCTGGCACTTCCCTCTACCGCCGCTACTTCGCCCTCGCCAAACACCGCATGAAGCAGCCGCTGGCCAGGATAAAAGTGCGTCTCTCCGGAAGAGCCCGCGCCTGAATAACCGGCTTTGGTCTCTTCAACCTGCGCCGGGGCAAGCACAATGTCGTCGCGCCCAAGACGCGCCAGATAGCGCTCTACCAGCCCCACTGAGGTCACCTGTAGCGAAGCCGCAGTTGAGCTTTCAGCAACCAGGCAGGCAGCGACGCGCATGCTATCCTGCCAGGCGCTTTCGGCAATAAAGCGACTCGGCCGGTGCACGCCGCCGTCATGCAGCACCAGCAACTGCTCTTGGGCACGGGTGATCGCCACATAGAAGAGCCGTCGCTCCTCCTCCAAGCGCTCGTCGCTGAGCGGGTTATCGCGGCTATAGTGAGGGAAATCTTCCTCATTGACCCCGGCCACCGCTACCAGTGGCCACTCAAGTCCCTTGGCACCGTGCACTGTACTGATCAGCACGCCGCCCGCCTGGTTCTCTACCGGGCGTTCCAATAGCTCGATAAAAGCGTCGGGGTCTTGCACGCTTTGTGCTTGTTCAATCAGCACGTCGAGTAAGCGCACATCCTCTTCGCCTTTATCCCGTCGCGCCGCCGCACGCTTAAGCGTCTTTTCAGCGTCGATACTTTCCACCACGTAACGTAACAGCTTGGCGGGTGGCCAGGCACTCAGTTGCGGCAGTTCGCAAAGCAGAACCCACCGTTTTTTCAGCGTACGGCGCTGAATCGGCTTTAGCTCCGTCAACATGGGATCGTGCCGTTCGGGCCACTGCTGAGTAGCAGCCAACTGATAGGCTAGCCGCTGCAGCCGCTCACGGGCAACGAAGGGCGTCGGCTGGGAAAGCAGCAGTAGCAACTGCTGGGGGTCGCGTAGCAGGTCAGGCCGACGCGACAGCTTTAAATAGCCCGCCAAGGCCTGCACCAGCGGCAAACGAAACACAAAGCGATCCTCGCGCTGCAGCCGAAACGGAATGCCTGCCTGGAGCAGCGCCAGTTGAAATGGCACCGAGAGTGCCCAGCTACGCACCAGCAGGCTGGCCTCGTTAAACGCTCGCCCCTGGGCCTGCCAATCCATTAATGCATCGAGTAGCAGGCGGCTGCCCTGCCCCACCGCAACGCGGGTTTCGGGGTTATTGGCCGCGGCTAAACACAGCTGGTCAGGGCGCCGCTGGTTAGCGGCAATGGCATGATTAGCGGCGAGCGCTAAGGCGTGACCGTGGCGAAAGGTTGTCGATAGCGGATAGTCGGTCGCACTGCCGAAGGTGGCCGTAAAATTTTCCAGCATGGTGTCGGGTTTGGCGCCGCGCCACTCATAAATACACTGGTTAGCGTCGCCCACCGCCATTACCTCGGCCGTGCGGCCCACCAACACGGATAAAAGCCGCTGCTGCGCGGCGTTAATATCCTGATACTCGTCAATAATGACATGATCGAGAAACCCTTCCACGCGACCACGCAGGTCACTATCTCCCTCTAAAGCCAACAGCGGGCGGTAGAGCAGATCGGCATAGGTCATCACCCCTTCGGCTGCTAGTAGCCGCTCGCCCTCGGCAAAGGCCGCCGGGAAATAGTCCGTGTCGGGGTCTAAATTGAGCCGCTCATAGAGCGCTTCCGGGGTGATCATTTCCGCCTTCACTAAGCCGCAAAAGTGGGCCAGGGTTTCAAGACGGTCCCCTTCCAGTGCAGCATCGCGGCGTTCAACTGCGTCACGCAGCACATTGAGACTCGCTTGGCGAAGCAGCCTTTCCAGCTGCCAATCAGCGGACAGTAGCTGGCGTGGCGCCAGCGCCCCCCATCGACATAAGCTTTGGGTTAAACGGTGGCCCAGGGAGTGAAAAGTGCGCACATCCGGCAGCGCCTGCCCAGCGGGTGCCATTGAGGCTAACCGGCGCTGAAAATCATCCTTGGCGGAGCGGTTGAACATCAGCACCAGGATACGCTTTGGCGGCACACCGCTAGCCAATAGATGCAGTACCCGGGCAGCCATAGTGGTCGTTTTACCGGCCCCAGCCACTGCCGCCACCCGCGCGTGCCCAGCTTGGTGATTAACCACAGCCTGCTGTTCAGCGGTTAACTTCACGGCGCCTCGCCCAATGAATCGTCGTCGAGTTGCCCCAGCGCAAACCAGTGCCCGGCGCTCATCAGCCCAATTTCGCTAGTGCCATTGCCTAAATCACGGGCTTCGGCGGCCTCTACCAGTTGGTAATAGACATTACGGTGCAAGCGCGCAGCCAGTCCAAAACGTACCGGCAGTTGCGGCACCGCTTCCCCTTGCGGCGTTAACGTAACGGCGAGCGGATGGTCGGCATCTAAGCGAACAACGTCGTCAAACTGGGTGGTAAACCACCAGGCATTATCACGAAAGTCGGCTTCTACCGCGACCAGCGGCAGGTCTTCGACCTGTATCCGCCAGCGCTCTACCGGTGTGACCAGGCAGTAACCCTGGTCATCAAAGCGCAGCAGCGTGGCCAACAGGCGCGCCACCTTGGGGCGGGCAAACGGCTGACCTTCGTGCCACCAGCTACCGTCAGCGCGAATGCGTATATTCATATCGCCAGAGAGCTCAGGCTGCCACTCATCAAGCGGCGGAATAGCGCCAGCGCGCTCTGGCTCTCCACTACCTTGCTGCAGCAATCGGTCAATATTCATCTCGCCCACCTCGCTTAAGCGTATTCGCTATAAAAGCCCAGCGTTTGCCAGCGCCTGTTTAACGTGTTCTGGGGCATCCGGCGCGGCGGCACGAAAGAGCTGGTAAAAGTTGGCGGTGGTTTGCATGGCAACTTCATCGACACTGATGCCCCGCTCTTGGGCGATGCACTCTGCCACTTGCACCACCCAGGCTGGCTCATTGGGCTTGCCACGATATGGAACGGGCGCTAGATAAGGGCTATCGGTCTCAATCAGCAGGCGGTCCAACGGCAGCTGACGGGCAAGTTCACGCAGTGGAGCCGCATTGCGAAAAGTAATAATGCCCGACAGCGAAATATAAAACCCCAGCCTCACCGCCTCGCGGGCCATCGCCAGGTCTTCTGTAAAACAGTGTAATACACCGCCCACCCGGGGGTCGCTATATTCACGCAGCAGCGCCAGGGTTTCTTGTTTGGCTTCGCGGGTATGAATAATCACCGGCAGTTCCAGTTCTTGTGCCGCGATCAAATGCCGCTTGAAGCGCTCATGCTGAATCTCTACAGGGACGCTGTCACGGTAGTGATAATCCAAGCCGGTTTCGCCAATCGCTACGGCGCCATACTGTTCAGCGGCCTCTTTAATATCTGCCACGCTGGGTTCGCGCTCAACGCTATATAAAGGGTGTAACCCCGCGGAGATCGCTACATCGTGATGGGCACGGGCAATGGCCGCCAGCTGCGGCATATCCTCTAATGTCACCGCCACAGCAAGCAATTGGCTGACGTGGGCAGCACGAGCGGCGGCCAGGGTGGCAGCGATATCGCCCCCATGGGTCTGGTCGGCTAAACGGTCTAAGTGGCAGTGTGAATCAACAAACATGTAGATCTCGAAAGCGGGTGGGCTATAAGCGTTTTAACCGTCTGATTTAGAGCGTAAACGACGGGGCTGCTTTATCTAATTGACCGGCAAGCAGCGTCTCAATGCGGTCACGCACCGGGTAATCTTGCTGGCTGAAGTGAAGACCAATACCTGGCATACGGCGGCCACTCACCCCCTCCGGTGATACCCACACCACCTGACCGGTGACCGAAAGGCGTTCGCTTTCACCCGGTAGCGTGAGGAGTAAAAACACTTGCTGACCAAGGGCGTAAGGGGTTTGAGTGGGCACAAAAATACCCCCATGATCCAGAAAAGGCATATACGCGGAGAGCAGTGTCGGCACATCCGGAACAGTAAGAGAGAGCGCTTTTTGAGCTGCCATAACGACCTCGCTGCAAAATGTTAAGATAAGCCGCTATGAGCGCAGCAGCGCCGCCCAGCGCACCAGCCATGCTTCAAGCACTAACTGAGGATTGGGGTTGGCCCCCACCGCCAGCAAGCGCCGCTGCTCGCGGGCATAATCCAGCAGGCGAAACCAATCCTGCACTCGGCCATTTTTAACCGCCTGGCGATAGAGCGGCTCAAGATCGGGGTTATGTAACACCTCCGATTCACCGGATAAGCCCAGTCGAATCAGGTCTTCCAGCCAGGCGATACCGTACCACAAGATGGCATCAATCGCCTGGCGATCCAGGCGGGCCGCCTCTGAAACGGGCTCGGCACCGCGCACTAGCTGCTCAAAACTGTCGTGAATCTGGTGGCGCAATGCACGCTCTTCCGGGACGGCCAGCTCCACCGCAAGCAGCGGCAGACCGCCAGCCACCTGCCACCAGAAATAGGCTTCATCGGCGCTGCCCAACTGCTCGATTAACCAGCCGCGACACGCCTCATAAGCAACGCTTGGCAGCGACCACTGCTGGCAACGGGAACGGATCGTCGCCAGCATACGTGAAGGCACGTCTGAGAGCAGAATAAACAGCGTTTTATCGCCAGGCTCTTCTAGGCTTTTGAGTAGCGCATTGGCGGCGGCAACGTTCATTGCCTCGGCGGGAGAAATCACAATCACCCGGTAACCACCCTGCTGGGCCGTTTGCGAAACAAAGCGATTAACCTCGCGAATCGGGTCAATACGGATTTGGCGCTTACCCTCTTCCGGCGAAACACGCAGTAAGTCCGGGTGGTACCCCGATGCCAGCATGGCACAGCTATGGCAGTGGCCACAGGCCTGGTCGGCAGGCGAGGCGCATAGCGTCCGGGCAATTAACGCCTCTGCCAACTGCTGTTTACCCACGCCGTGAGCGCCGTGAATAAGTAGCGCATGGGGCATGCGTCCGCTATTGGCCAGGCGGGTTAACTGCTGCCACGTGGCCTGGTGCCACGGCATTACGCCGGTTAACGCCATGCCGCGACCCGTGTGAGCAGGGCTTGATGAATTTGCGTTTGTACTTCTTCTAGCGGGTGCTGGGCGTCGATCAACGCAAAGCGCTCCGGTGCTTCTTTTGCTCGTGCTAAATAGCCATCACGCACCGCCTGGAAGAACTCGGCCTGCTCCTGCTCAAAGCGATCACGCTGCTCATGGCGATCACGCAGGCGTGACTCTAAGCGCTGTTTTGCCGCCTCTTTGGGCATATCGAGCAGTAGGGTTAAGTCCGGCGAAAGCCCCTGCTGAACAAAGTTTTCCAGCACGGCGATACGCTCCTTTGCAATGCCCCGCCCACCGCCCTGATAGGCAAAGGTGGCATCAGTGAAACGATCACACACCACCCACGCCCCTCTGGCCAGGGCGGGCAGAATTTTTTCCGCTAAGTGCTGCGCGCGGGCGGCGAACATCAGCAACAGCTCAGCATCCACATGCAGCGGCTCTTGGGGGGCGGGATCCAGCAGCAGTGCGCGAATCGCTTCGCCACGGGCGGTGCCGCCCGGCTCGCGGGTGCGCACCACTTCCAGCCCTTGGGCTTCCAGACACTCGGCGACAAAGCCCACATTGGTGGACTTTCCGACACCTTCGCCGCCTTCCAGCGTAATGAAGCGTCCACGCTTACTCATCATGCTCCCTTAATGTGGTCATCAGTCATGGCTATTATCGGTTGCGGATATAGCGATTAACGGCATTATTATGCTCTCGCAGGGTACGCGAGAAGTGGTGCGTACCATCACCACGGGCAACGAAATAGAGTGTTTCTCCCGGCAACGGATTTACCGCCGCTTCTAATGAGGCCCGCCCCGGCATGGCGATCGGCGTGGGTGGTATCCCGTCAATCACGTAAGTGTTATACGCCGTAGCCTCGCGTATATCGGCACGGGTAATCCGCCCTTCGTAACGCTCGCCCATGCCATAAATAATCGTCGGGTCAGTTTGCAGGCGCATACCCTGCTCCATACGGCGTTTAAACACCCCGGCAATTTCGCGCCGCTCCTCAGGTGCACCGGTTTCCCGTTCAATCAGCGAGGCCATAATCAACGCCTCGTAGGGAGAATCAATGGTTAGGTCGTCCGCGCGCTCTTCCCATACCTCGGCCAGTATGCGCTCCATACGCGTAAGTGATTGGCGCAGAATATCGACATCGCTCATCCCCAGGTGGTAACGATAGGTATCGGGGAAGAACCAGCCTTCGGGAAAGGTGCCTTCGCGGTCGAGGAGCGTCATCACCTCTGCATCACTCAACTCAGCGGTACGATGCTCGAGTTTCGGCGCGGCATTGAGTAACTCGCGCATCTGCTGAAAGGACCAACCCTCAGGAATCGTCAGCGAGTAGGTAACCACCTTATTGCTGCCTAGCAGTGCCATCATTTCCAGACCGCTCATATCCGGCAATAGCTGGTACTCGCCGGTACGCAGCTGCGGCACACGTTCTGGCTCAACCCGTGCGAGCAAACGAAACGCCCAGGCATCTGCCAGCACGCCCTGATCTTCCAATTGCGCCACCACCTGATTAAAGCCCGCGCCAGACGGCACCTGGTAAAGCATTGGCTCATCAAGCGCTAGCGGTGCCTCTAATCGACTCTGCCAATAGAAATAACCGCCTACTGCAGCTGCAGCGCCGACCACCACTAACACCAATAAAGCGGTTAATAACCGTTTCACCATGACACCTCTAAGAAAATTACCGGGCGATATCCAAACAAACGATATCTAAACAAACATTGGTGTTTAAGCAACACCCAATAGCTGATGCGCCAAGCGTTGGAACGGGTCAGCCTGAAATAAGGGCCAGCGCTGCAACAGCGAGCCATCCGCTGCAAGTAGCGTAGTCACTGGCCATACCCCCTGGACAGAGTTTGCCACCCATAGCCGTTCGACATCCGCGAGTTGATGAAGCAAAAGCGAAGCTTGAGCAACGGCACCTTGTTCAAGCAGTGCAGCACGCAGCGTTCCCGCCACACCGCACTGGTCAAGCGGAGGTGTCAACACCTCCCCCGCCTGCTGCCAAAAAACATTCATACTGGTGGCTTCTACGACAAAACCTTCGCTATCGGCCAGCACCCCTTCAGCAATAGCGCTATCGCTCCACTCTTGGCGGGCCAGTACGTTTTCCAGTCGATTTAGGTGCTTGATACCCGCCAACCGAGGCTGACGGGCAAGCCGCAAATCACAAAGTCGCACTGTCACCCCTTGCTGCCAGCGCTCAACCGACGGTTGAAAAGGCGTTCGACGGCTGAGCAGTCGCGGTGCCACCTGCTCCGGCTGGGCATAGCCACGCCCGCCACTGCCGCGGGTCAGTATCAGCTTAAGCACTTCGAATTCAGCCGTGGAGGCGCCCTGCCAAGCGGCATCAAGTGCCTGCTGACAAGGTAGCGGTATTTCCAGACGATGACAGCCCTGCGCCAAACGGGCCATGTGATAGCGCCACAGCACGGGTGACCCCGCACGCAGCAGTACCGTCTCAAACAGACCGTCACCATACGCCAGCCCACGGTCATCAAACGGCACAGACTGTTCGCCAGATAGCGCGGGGGGCGACATAGCCAACTACACCTTCTTAAACAGCAGCGAACCGTTAGTGCCACCAAAGCCGAAGGAGTTCGATAGCGCCATATCAATAGGCATATCCCGCGCTGTATGCGGCACGTAATCCAGGTTGCAGCCTGCCTGGGGGTTATCCAGGTTAATCGTGGGTGGTGCCACCTGATCGCGTATTGCCAAAATACAAAATACTGCCTCTACAGCGCCTGCTGCCCCCAAAAGGTGGCCAATCATCGACTTGGTGGAGCTAACTGCCACGTTAGCAGCGGCATCGCCTAAGACGTCTTCAATAGCGCGGCTTTCCGCCAAATCTCCCGCAGCCGTCGATGTGCCATGCGCATTAATGTAATGCACTTTAGAAACATCTATCTGGGCATCTTTGATCGCATTGCGCATGGAGAGCGCTGCGCCACGCCCATCTTCCGGCGGCGAGGTCATGTGATAAGCATCATCGCTCATCCCAAAGCCCACCAGCTCGGCGTAGATATTGGCGCCCCGCGCTTTAGCATGCTCATACTCTTCAAGCACCAGCACACCGGCACCATCGGAGAGCACAAAGCCATCGCGATCAGTATCCCAGGGGCGGCTTGCCGCTTCCGGGTCATCATTGCGGGTAGAGAGTGCACGAGCAGCCGAAAAGCCACCCAGCCCTAGCGGCGTAGTGGCCATTTCAGCACCGCCACAGATCATCACGTCGGCATCGCCGTAGGCGATAGTGCGTGCACTATAGCCAATATTATGGGTACCCGTGGTGCAGGCAGTCGTAATGGCAATGTTCGGGCCTCTAAAGCCGTGCTGAATCGCCATATTGCCTGAGATCATATTAATGATAGAGCCCGGCACAAAGAACGGCGACACCTTACGGGCACCGCCTTTGTTCAGCGCGTTGTGATTGTGCTCAATCATGGGAAGGCCACCAATGCCTGAGCCGATAGCCACACCGATACGGTCGGCATTCTCCTCAGTACACTCGATGCCGGAATCTTCTACCGCCTGGGCGCCCGCCGCCATGCCGTACTGAATAAACAGATCCATCTTGCGGGCATCTTTAGGATTCAGATACGGGCTAATATCAAAGTTTTTAACCGATCCACCAAAGCGAGTGTTAAAGCCGCTGGTGTCAAAATGCTCTATGGGCGTAATACCGCTTTTACCGGCCACGATGTTGGCCCATGACTCATCAACGCTATTACCCACTGGGGTCACCAGGCCTAACCCAGTTACCACTACCCTTTTCCGTGCCATCAGCTTTCCTCCAGGCATCCATGGTGACGCGACCCTCTTGGGTCATTTGCTGCTTAAATTTGGTCAACAGTATAACGGAGATTGAACGTTATAAGCATTGTGGCAGCAAAGCAAAAAAGCCGCCCTGGAAAAGGACGGCTTTTAAGGCGGGTGGCTAGCACCCCACCCTGGTTCGATGCATCGACGCAGCCCTTACTGGTGGGCGTTCACGTAATCGATGGCTTCTTGAACCGTGGTGATCTTCTCAGCTTCTTCATCAGGAATTTCAGTATCGAATTCCTCTTCCAAAGCCATGACCAGCTCAACGGTGTCGAGCGAATCAGCACCCAAGTCTTCTGTAAAAGAAGAGCTGTTTTGGATGTCTTCTTCTTTAACGTTCAGGCGCTCTGCTACAACTTTCTTCACGCGCTCTTCAATAGTACTCATTAACGTACTCCAGTCGTTCACATTAGCCGTTTTTGATAACCAGCTATTTGGAAACCGCAAGCCAAAAGCTGCGGGGTAGTTTATAGACGCCCTTGGGCAGACGCAACCGCCAAGCCCAAGGCCATCAACGCATATTCATGCCGCCATTGACGTGAAGCGTCTCGCCAGTGATATAACCGGCTGCATCACTGGTCAAAAAGCCTACCGCGGCGGCGATCTCTTCCGGCGCCCCTAAGCGGGCCAACGGAATTTGCTTAAGCAACATCTCGTGCTGTGCTTCAGGCAGTGCCTCGGTCATGTCGGTGGCGATAAAGCCCGGCGCCACCGCATTAACCGTAATCGCACGTGAAGAGACCTCACGTGCCAGGGCGCGGCTAAAACCTTCCATACCGGCCTTAGCTGCAGCATAGTTAGTTTGGCCCAGGTTGCCCATGGTTGCCACAACAGAACTAATTGACACAATACGCCCAAAACGCGCCTTGGTCATACCGCGCAAACACGCCTTGCTCACACGATAGACCGATTTCAAGTTGGTATCCACAACGGAGTCCCACTCGTCCTCTTTCATGCGCATCAGCAAATTATCTCGGGTGATGCCGGCATTATTAACCAAAATAGTGGGCGCACCAAAGCGCTCAGTGATGGTTTTCAGCACACTATCGATGCTGGCCTGGTCGGTCACATTAAGACACAAACCGGCCCCTTCAATGCCGTGTTCTTTCAAATCGGCATCAATTTTTTCAGCACCTGACTCGCTGGTCGCGGTACCAATAACAGTACGGCCTTGGCGACCTAACTCGCGAGCAATGGCCTGTCCAATGCCGCGACTCGCCCCTGTCACCAGGGCAACTCTACTCTCTTGCGTCATAACGTTCTGCCTCTAACCATGTAATCAAGCCAGGATAGCGAAATAAAGCGAACCTTGGTCACGCCTTATCAGCCAAGGTTTCACGTGCCAGCTCAAGCGCCGCCTCCAGGCTGTCAGGATCATTTACCGCCAACCCTCTGCTACCTTTTACGATACGCTTATTGAGGCCAGTCAACACCTTTCCTGGCCCACACTCAATAAATACCTCCACGCCTTGACCCGCCATTGCTTCAACGCAGGCGCTCCAGCGTACCGGCTGATAGAGCTGTTCGATTAAGCGTGTACTGAGTGTTGCGGTATCGGCATGGGCCTGGGCATCGACATTCTGGATGACCGTATAGCGCGGCGCCCGCAGCTCAATGCTTTGCATCGCCGCTGCCAGGCGCTCGGCCGCAGGGCGCATTAGCGCACAGTGCGAGGGCACGGAAACCGGTAACGCCATGGCGCGCCTGGCACCGGCCTCTTGACAGGCAACGATGGCACGGTCAACGGCTACTTTAGAGCCCGCTATCACCACTTGCCCTGGGGAGTTGTAGTTGACCGCTGACACAACGTCGCCCTGGGCAGCCTTTTCACAGGCGGCTTCAACCGCATCGTCTGCCAGGCCCAAGATCGCCGCCATACCGCCTTCACCTGCAGGCACCGCCGTCTGCATGGCTTCTCCGCGTAGACGCACTAAGTTGACGCCCTCGGCAAAACTCATAACACCTGCGCATACCATAGCGCTGTATTCGCCTAGGCTATGGCCCGCCATAACCGTTGGCCGCGGCCCTTCCAACTCTTGCCACACGCGCCAAATAGCGACGCTTGCAGAGAGTAACGCGGGCTGGGTGCAGGCAGTTGCATTAAGCGACTCTTCGGGGCCTTCCTGGACGACTTTCCACAAATCGTAGCCCAAAGCATCCGACGCTTCCTCAAATGTCGTTCCCACCACACTATAGCGCTCGGCAAGCTCTCGCAGCATTCCAAGCTGCTGAGAGCCTTGCCCGGGAAAAATGAGGGCAAGGGGTTGAGACATGTCGTTCACCTTTGCTCTTGTAGGCATTTGCTCATATGAGCGATAGGCGAGATTATTGGCACATCCTGATGCCACCTATAAACCCGCAAAAAAATTAGCTATTTATTATCTTCATGGCTGACGTACGCCATCGCCTTCACTTGATGACGACTGCCAGCGGCCTGCGATCCGCGCAGGTAAATCATGTTCTACCTCTTGCAGGGCACGCCGGATAGCGTAGTAAAAACCATCGGCGTGAGTACTGCCGTGACTTTTTACCACGATGCCGCGCAACCCCAATAAACTGGCCCCGTTGTAGCGCACGGGGTCGAGCTCTTGCTTTAAGCGCTTTAACACAGGCTTGGCCAGTAGGCTTGCTAAACGTCCGCTTAGACGCGATTCAAATGCCATCTGCACACGTTCAACCAACATACTGGTCAAGCCTTCGCTCGCCTTGAGCACAGCATTGCCCACAAAGCCATCACACACCACCACATCCAACTGGCCTTTAAACAGATCGCCACCCTCAGCATAGCCCTGATAGTCGAAAGCACTCGCCTTGTTGGCATACTCGCGCAGCAGACCGTCAGCCTCACGCACGCTAAGACTCCCTTTGGTGGCTTCTGCGCCAACATTGAGTAGCGCCACACGGGGCACCGCGGTGCCATCGATACACTGCGCCATCGCCGCCCCCATCAGCGCAAAATCGACTAATCGATGAGCGGGGGAATCCACGTTGGCGCCCAAGTCCAGCAGATAACAGCGACGCCCTTGGCGTGCGGGAATCGCAGTACTGATCGCCGGTCGAGAAATCCCCTCAACCATGCCCAGCTCGCGCCTTGCCAAAGCAACAAGCGCCGCCGTATTGCCTGCGCTGACGCCGGCAACCGCTTCACCCTGAGCGACACACTGCAGCATATGCACCATGCTAGTGGCATGGCCTCTACGCAATGCCCAGGCAGCCGTTGCTCCGGGCGCCACGCTATCGGGTGCATCACGCGCCACCAAACGTGACGTTGCCGCAGCCAGAGGCTGCGGCAAGCGCGAAAGCTCAGCAAGAATCTGCTGACGCGGGCCAAACAGAATCAGCTCAAGGTCGGGGCATTCCACCACCGCCTTTGCGGAGCCTGCGATCATCGCACGAGGGCCTTGGTCACCCCCCATCACATCAATCGCTAAGCGCATACCGCACTGAGTCCGTTTAGCCGCTTAGTAACGCAATTGAGGTTTATACCTCAACCACTTTACGACCACGGTAGAAACCGTCTGGAGAAACGTGGTGACGCAGGTGAGTGGTACCGGTTTCTTTGTCCTGGGACAGCGTCGGAGCGGTCAGCGCATCGTGGCTGCGACGCATGCCGCGCTTGGAACGAGTTTTACGGTTCTGTTGAACTGCCATGGGTGTTTACTCCAAGGTATTTAAGGTAAAGGGTGCTTATTTTTTGCCTTTCAAGACATTGAGCACCGCGAAAGGGTTCGTCGCTGGCGTTGTTTCCGACGCCGCGCCTTCTGTTTTGCTGACCAGCTGCTCCGCCGAGACATGACATTCGGCTTCATCGTGATAGACCACCTGGGGCAGGCTGAGAATTAACTCATCTTCCACCACCGTCAGGAGATCCAGCTGTTCCTTTTCCACCAGCACCGGTTCATGACTAGCAGGCAACTCGGCCGCTAAGGCTTCGTCAGTGACCATTCCAAGCAAAAAGTCACTGCTAACCTCTTGAGGCAGCGGCACCAGGCAGCGTCGGCAGGCAAGCGCCAACGTCGCTTGCAAGTGGCCACGAATTTCACGACGACCTTGAGCGTCGACGCCAAACTCAAGCACGACTTGACAGTCGCCGGTTTGGACACCCGCTTCTTCGGCAAGACGTGGCAGCTTATCAAGCGCTACCAAGCCTTCGATTCGTTCGTGGCGGGCTGCGAGCTTATAAGGCTCCACCCGACTGGGGAGTTGTGAGGTCAACATAGGCGCGCAATGATAGGCACTCCCCCTGCTGGTGTCAAAGCTGTCGGTATATTTCTTCATGCCTACCTCAGTAAATAACCCACATAAGCGACAATAAACAGCCAACATAGGCACCTGTGTTGGCTTTCGCTACACTCTACTGCTTTAGATTTCGATGCGTGTAACCCCGTGGCCAGGAGCTATTTGTGACGTCCTCATTACCAACAGAGCCATCAAGCAACCAGCTACCAACGGTAGAACTGGTACTTGCTTCAAGCTCACGCTCGCGGCGCGAGCTGCTGAACCGCCTGCAACTCCCCTATCAGTGTCTCTCACCAGATATTGATGAAACGCCCCAGCGTGGCGAAACACCCCAGGCATTAGTGCACCGGCTAGCGCTAAGCAAAGCCAACGCCGTTGCGCAGCATTTCCCTCACCACCTCATTATAGGCTCTGATCAGGTGGCGGTATTTGAAGGCGACATTCTGGGCAAACCCCATAGCGCCGAAAAAGCCTGCGCCAACCTTGCTCGCTTCTCTGGTCAGCGTGTCACCTTTCTGACCGGCTTAGCGCTACTGGATACCCGCCACCAGCGCCATCAGGTTCATGTAGAGCCTTTTGAAGTGGTCTTTCGCCCCTTGAGCAACCAAGAGATCGAAAACTATGTCGCTAAAGAGCAGCCTTTAGACAGCGCTGGCAGCTTTCGCATGGAAGGCCTCGGCATTGCGCTGCTTGAAAAACTGGAAGGCCGCGATCCCAACACGCTGATTGGTCTGCCGCTGATTGCGCTCTGCGAGATGTTGCGCCAAGCGGGCCTCGACCCGCTTGGCGCCGCCCACTAACCAGGAGGGACTATGCCAGCCTAGAAGCGCAGCGGGGTGTTGGGCGCACTAATACCCAACACCTCGGCGGCAACCTGGGTAAAACGCCGCGTAAAGCGCTCAAAGGGATCAAGGCTCGGCGTATAGTCTACCCAGTCGGTGTTACCGACCTGATCGCGAGACAGCTGCTCGAGGCTACCCAATTGATCGACTAAACCTAGCCCGATGCTCTGCTCGCCACTCCAGATCAGCCCTGAGAAAATCTCCGCACTATCGCTGAGCCTTTCGCCGCGACCGGCGCGCACATCATCGATAAACTGGCGATGGGTTTGGCTGAGCACACCTTGCCAAAATGCCTCTGCATCGTTATCCAGCGGCTGGAACGGATCTAAAAAGGCTTTATTCTCCCCGGCCGTGAGCACGCGGCGCTCAACACCAATACGCGCTATCGCCTCTTCAAAACCAAATCCTGCGTAGATAACACCAATTGAGCCCACCAAACTCACCGGTGAGGCAACAATCTCATCCGCCGCCGCCGCAATATAATAGGCTCCGCTGGCACCGATATCTTCAATCACCGCGATAATCGGCTTATCGCCCTGCTCGCGCAGGCGCATGATTTCTGCATAAATCCGCTGAGACTGCACGGGGCTACCGCCGGGACTATTAATGTGCAGCACCACGGCAGCCGCGCTTTCCGCCTCCCAGGCACGGTCTAACCCCCGGATAATACGCTCAGCGTTGGCCGGTGAATCGCTGGCGATTACTCCATTAACCTCAACAATGCCCAAGTGGCGCTGAGCGGGCGTTGCGACACTCGGCGAATCCCAGAACAGGCTATACAGCGCGGCAGACAGCGCCACCAGAACCACAGCGAGAAACATCAGGCGGAAAAACAGCTTCCAGCGGCGGGTACGTCGCTGCTCGGTTAACACACCGCCTACCCAGTGATCCATCATTTCTAGCTGGGCGAGTCGCTGGCGCTCGCGCAGGGTTTCAGCATCGTCGCCTGGCGCCCCATACGCCTGCTTAGCCCCTTTCCCGGGCGGGATCTCAGGCCCTTCAGTCCAGGGATCCTCATTTAGCTCACTGGACTGGCCACTATGATCAGCGTCGCTACGGCGGTAGCCGCTGGCCGGGCCATCATGCCCTTCATCTGAACCACCTGGGCGGGTTGGATCGTCACTCATAAAATATCCTTATAACCGGTCAAAAAGCTCGTCGACGCTATCGGCAATCCACTTTGGGCGGCTCAGCGCCAACCGCTCCGGCGCATGAACCCCGTATGTGACTCCCACTCGGTCCATACCGATTGCGCGGGCCATTTCAAGGTCGTACTCGGTATCGCCAACCATCACCGCCCGATCTACCGGCACCTCAAGCTCTGCCAACAGTTCAGACAGCATTTGCGGGTGCGGCTTAGAGCGGGTTTCATCCGCAGTGCGGCTGGCATGAAACCAGCCACCACTTCCCGTCTCAGCAAAAACGCGGTCTAGCCCGCGACGACTTTTACCTGTCGCAACCGCCAACCGCTGGTGTTCACGGCTGAGCAAACGGGCGACCTGCGCTTCTACCCCTGGGAAAAACATCATCGGTGTAGCATCCGCCGTCACAAAGTGGTGTGAATAGCGCTCACGAAGCCGCTCGGCCTGAGCAGGCAAAATGCCCGGGCAAAGCTGTGCAATCGCCTCTGGCAGCCCCAGGCCAATAATATCCTCCACTTCCGGCGCTGAAAGCTCGCCCCACTCGGCCTCCAGAGCAGCCGCCTGCATGCAGGACACGATGCGCGGCACGGAGTCCATCAAGGTGCCGTCCCAATCAAATATAATCAGCTCGTACTGCATGGCAACTCCTTGTTGCAGGGCACGCTTATAAGGTCATATCAGCGAAGGGCATTTTGCCGGGCGCGCTTAAGCGTCTCTTCCAAAGCGTCAGGCAGCGGCGCTTTAACGGTGACGGGGCGTCCGTTACCGGGCTCTGGAAAGGTCAACGCTCGGGCATGCAAAAACAGCCGCCCCAAGCCCAACTGCTTGGTGAGAAAACCGCTTTCGCGGGTAGCGTACTTGTCGTCACCTAACAGGGCATGCCCGGCATGGGCGGCATGAACGCGAATTTGATGGGTTCGCCCGGTGACCGGCTCAGCCTCTATCAGGGTTACTTTTTCGAAGGTTTCGACCACCGAAAAATGGGTACGCGACACTTTACCATTAGGGTCCACCCTGACCCGCCGCTCACCATTGCCCGCATCAAAGCGATCCAAACGGGCGCTCTCATAGGTTTTTCGGGCTGGCCAACGCCCACTCACCAAGGCTAGGTAGCGCTTATCCATACCGTGTTTTTTCAGCGACTCGTTAAGGGTCACCAGCGCATCGCGAGATTTGGCCAGCAGTAAACAGCCGGACGTATCGCGATCCAAGCGGTGAACCAGTTCCAGGAAACTCAGATCATCGCGCACCTGACGTAGCGCTTCTATTAACCCAATTTTAACCCCGCTGCCGCCATGTACGGCCAAACCAGAGGGCTTGTTAAGCACCATCCAGTCGGGGCCTTCCATAATAACGCTCCCTACCAACAGGTCGCGCAGATTATCACTGACTTCTTTCACCGCCTCGCGAGGTGCCAGACGCAGCGGCGGAACGCGGACTAAATCGCCCGCCTGTAAGCGGTAATCGACCTTTACGCGCTTTTTATTAACGCGCACTTCGCCTTTACGCACGATGCGATAGATAAGCGCACGTGGCGCCCCCTTAAGACGCGTCATGAGAAAATTATCAATTCGCTGCCCAGCCTGTTCCGGGGCGATATCCACCCACTGCACTTCACGCCCTTCGGACATTACCGCTTACTCCTGCTCTGCTGTGACGCTAAAAACGGCATTCTAACGTAGACCCAAGGGCATTGCGTCAATTGCTGGTCGTTGTCTTTACTGTTATATTCCAAGTTGTTCACCAGCTAAGCGCCGAAAGCTTCCTTGTCTAGCGCTAGTGACTAGCTGAATGATAGCTAATTGATTAAATTTGTTAGCAAAGAGCATCACCGCTGAGCTTGGTTAATGCGCCTGCCCGACTAACACGCAGGCCTGAACACAAAACGACACCAGTGTACGCATTGGCCGTTTTTCCAGTATTAAAAACTGATCTTAAAAATGCAGTAACTCTGCCGCCCGTTTTATGCCGGCAGATGAAAGTAAGCCTAGCCCTCAACGGCAGGCAGTAACTAAACAACGCCACGCCCTGAGCAGCCCCTCCTTATTCGTCACAAGGCGCTGACTGACTCCGGGCGAAAAGTTCAACGCTGTGCCGGTGGCCGGCGTTGGTGAATCGATGAATGCCAGGTGTTGGCGGTGTCAGCAGGGCCGGATGGACGTGACAGAGCCACCGGAACACGTCCTGCCTCCGCCACGTACTCAACGCCCTATTGGCCGGGTCGGCGATGACGCCCTCCCGGCTTGACGCGTCAGCATAGCAATGCGCCGAGCACAAGCACGCAGCACCCAGCGGTTCGCCTACGTCACCCCATAGGCCGTTCGCCGGTACGCAACGCTATGCGAGACACTATGAAACGGATGCTTATTAATGCGACCCAGCCCGAAGAGCTGCGTGTCGCTTTAGTTGATGGACAACGCCTTTACGATTTAGACATCGAATCCGGCGCAAGAGAACAGAAAAAAGCCAATATCTATCGCGGTAAAATCACCCGCGTAGAGCCGTCCCTGGAAGCCGCCTTTGTTGATTACGGTGCCGATCGGCATGGTTTTTTGCCCCTCAAAGAGATTTCCAAAGAGTACTTTGTCAAAGACGTCTCCGGGCGTCCAAGCATTAAAGAAGTGCTTAAAGAGGGTCAAGAGGTCATCGTTCAGGTCGATAAAGAGGAGCGTGGCAATAAAGGCGCCGCGCTAACCACCTTTGTTAGCCTGGCGGGCCGCTTTTTGGTGCTGATGCCCAACAATCCGCGGGCGGGCGGCATTTCACGCCGCATCGAAGGCGATGAGCGCAGCCAACTCAAAGACGCCATGGGCCAGCTCACCGTGCCTGATAAAATGGGCCTGATCGTGCGCACCGCGGGTATCGGTCGTAACCCGGAAGAGCTGCAATGGGACTTAGATTACCTGGTTCAGGTGTGGGAATCGATTACCACCGAGGCAGCCAAGCGCCCTGCCCCCTTCCTAATTTATCGTGAATCCAACGTCATCATTCGCGCCATGCGCGACTATCTACGCCAGGACATCGGCGAAGTATTGATCGACAGCCCGGAGATTCACGCCGAGGCGCTGGGCTTTATTCGTCAGGTCATGCCCTCGTATCAGCAGAAGATCAAACTCTACGCGGACGAAGTGCCGCTGTTCTCGCGCTTCCAGATTGAATCGCAAATCGAAACCGCCTATCAGCGCGAAGTGAAGCTACCTTCCGGTGGCTCGATTGTGATCGACCACACCGAGGCGCTGGTCTCCATCGATATCAACTCCGCCCGCGCCACCCGCGGCAGCGATATTGAAGAGACCGCCCTGCAGACCAACTCTGAAGCCGCCGATGAGATCGCCCGCCAGCTACGCCTGCGCGATATTGGCGGCCTGGTGGTGATCGACTTTATCGACATGGGGCCCGCGCGCAACCAGCGTGAAGTTGAAAACCGCATGCGCGATGCCCTCAAGCTGGATCGCGCACGGGTACAGATTGGGCGTATTTCACGCTTTGGTCTGATGGAAATGTCCCGTCAGCGTCTACGCCCCTCCCTAGGTGAGACCAGCGGCGTGGTTTGCCCGCGCTGTAATGGACAGGGCACCATTCGCGATGTGCGCTCGCTGTCGCTCTCCATCATGCGCCTGATTGAAGAAGAGGCCATGAAAGAGAATAGCGCACAGATTCGCGCCATTCTGCCGGTACCGGTGGCCACTTACCTGCTCAATGAAAAACGCAGCGTGCTGGCTGATCTTGAGTCGCGTCAGAATGTTCGCGTCGTACTGCTGCCCAATCCTGAAATGGATACGCCCCACTACGACGTACAACGCCTGCGCGACGACCATCTGGACGAAGATGACACTCAAAGCCTTTCGAGCTTTGAACTCTCGACCGATACCGAAGTGGGCAAAGAGCCGACGCCCAGCTTTGTGCCACCCGCCATGCGGGCAGAAGCAGCGGTTAAAAGCGTTACCCACAACGCGCCGGCACCCGCTTCGCTGCAAACCGAAGAGAAAGCGCCTGCGGCTGCCCCAGCTCCTGCGGCCCAACCAACACCGGCGACCAGCGAGCAACCCAGCGTTATTGGTCGCTTTATCCGCGGTTTCGCCAAACTGCTCGGCAGCGACGAAAACGCAACTGAAGCCACACCAGCGCCGAAGGCTGAAACCCCGGCGCCACGCAAGCCGAGCGAGCGTAAAACCACTCAGCGCAGCAGCGAGTCGCGGCAGAAGTCTTCACGCAGCGAGCGCGGCGATAGCAGCGCCAGAGCTGAGCAAAGAACTGAACAAAGAGCTGAGCAAAAGGCTGAACAAAAAGCCGACCAGAAAACTGAGCAGCGCAGCAGCACACCGCGCCCAGCCAATGACGACAATAGCGAAAAGCGCAGCGGCCCCAACCGTACTCGCAACCGCCGTCGTCATCCTCAGCAGGAGGATGCCAATGGTCAAGATTCGGCCAAGACGCCTCGTAAAGAGCCCCAGGCCGACAGCGCTTCCAAAGACAGTTCTGCCAACGAGAGCAACAGCGGCAAAAGTGCAGCGCAGAAAGAGTCGCGTCGCGATAGCGGTGATGACAAAAACCGCAACAACCAGCGCGATGAAGCGGCCAAACAAGCCGAAACCAATCAGGACGACGGCAAGCCGAAGCGTACCCGTAACAACCCGCGTAACCGCACACGCACCCAGGCGATTAATCCCCAAGCAGAAGCTGAGCAGTTAAAATTGCAGGCCCAAGCCCAGGATGAAGCGGTAGCAGCCACTCAAGAGCCGAAAGAAGCCCTTGCAACAACAGAAGAGGCTAAAGCAGCATCTAATGGAGCACCAAGCAAACCGGAAGCGGAAAAATCGGATGCCCATACCGCCCAGCCAGCAGTGGCAGCAGCCGATGCACCTGAGTCTAACGCCAAGGTTGAGCCTGAGACTAAGTTAGAACCTGAAACTAAGTTAGAACCTGAGACTAAGTTAGAACCTGAGGCTCAGCCAGAGCCTGAGCAAGCGGATGATGCAACCACCGCCGACCGGCCCGCGGCAGAAAATGCTAAAGCGCGCAAGTCGACGCACCAGCGTCGTCAGCCTAAAGCGGCTTCCCAAGCGGAACAGACCGACACCGATCAGCAGGAGGAAGCCGTTGCCAAGCCCAGCGAACCGGAGGCCATAGCGGCCAATGAGCAGGCAGCAACATCAGTGATGAGCTCAGCAGCAGCCGAAGCCAACGCTGAACCAACTGATGATGCTAAGCAAACGGCTGATGATAATCAGCCAACTGCTAGCCAACCGGTAGCACCGGAAGCCATCGAACCACCCGCGGCCAACGCTGTTGATCCAGCAGAAGCAATTGAAGAGGCCGCCTCCCCTGCCCCGTTAAATAGTGCTGGTTCAGATCAAAGCAGCAACGAGCGTCAGCCTGAAGCGTCAACCAACGCCCAGGAAACTGGCACTCCCAGTGCTGCTGAGAGTGTCGACGCTGAGCCCTCAACTGAAGAGGCATCCAGCAGCGAGCGGAAGCCAAGCGCGGAAGCAAAAAACGCTGAGCCACAGAACGTTGAAGAGAGCAGCATTGAAGAGAGTAGCGTTGAACTGAATAGTACTAAAGAGAGCAGCACTGAAAAGAAGAGCAGCAATCTAGAAGACCCTGCGGCTGAAGCTGAGCCTCAGCCCGCTCAGTCGGTCGCCAGCGAAGCACCTGATAAAGAGGAGTCTGTTAAAGAGGAGCCTGTTAAAGAAGAGCCTGCAGAAACGGTTAATGAAGACATGCCTAAACCGCGTCGTCGCACCCGGGCCCACAACGACCCGCGCGAGAAGCGTAAACAGGCGCAGCAAGACACCCTCTCCGAGTAAATCGGTCAGCGTGTTGCAACAGCAAAAAACCCCGCTTCGGCGGGGTTTTTTACGTTATCGGCACCGTTAGCACCCGTTAGTAATAAGCATTAGGGATTAACCAACCGCGGCTCAGGTTCTAAACGTAGCCCAAAGCGTGCTTCCACTTGGGCGGCGATATAGTCGGCTGTTTTCATCAGCCCCTGACGATCTCCGCCGCCAAAGTGCACCAGCACCAGCGCTTGATGCTGGTGCACCCCGAAGGCGCCATCGCGCATCCCTTTCAAGCCGCACTGATCGATTAACCAACCCGCCGCCAGCTTTGTTTGACCGCCCTCCTGGGGGAAGTGCGGCATGAACGGGTGTTCTTTCAGCAGCTGTGCTGCCCATTGATGGCTAACGAGTGGATTTTTGAAGAAACTTCCCGCGTTGGCCAGCACCTGAGGGTCGGGCAACTTCTCGCGCCGAATAGCGCATACCGCTTCGGCGACGGCAAGCGGCGTGGGAGTGAGAGAGTTCGCTAAGCGTGCAGCGAGATCGCCATAGCCGAGCCGGGGTGCTGGCGTACGTGACAAACGCAAAACCAACTGGGTGATCACCATACTACCCGCCAATTCACCTTTAAATAGGCTGTCACGGTAACCAAAAGCACACTGCTGAGAGTTCAACCAATCAACCTGCCCGGTGGCAAGTTCCATTACCTGTACCGCTTGCAGCGTATCGGCAAGCTCAACGCCGTAGGCACCAATGTTCTGCACCGGCGCGGCACCACAACTACCGGGTATCAGCGCCAGATTTTCAATGCCCCATAGGCCGCGTGCAGCTGTGGTCATCACCAGCGTATGCCAATTAACGCCAGCCCCCACGTGGGCCAATACATCCCCTGGACGCTGACTAAGCCAGTACTGCTGCAAAGCAGGACGCACCACCAACCCTGGTAACGTTTCGGGCAGCAGCACATTGCTACCGCCGCCCAGCAGCGTGACCGGCCAGCCCTTACGGCAAGCCTCCACTAGCGTTTGGCGTAAGGCTGTTAATGTCGTTGGCGCTGCGAAGCGCTCTGCTTGGCAGGGGAGCCGAAGCGTATTCGCCGCGGACAGATCGACATTGCTGAAAATAGTCATCTATTTAGCCACACCATCAGCCCCATTAAAGCCCACGCTTGAGGTGTTGAATCAACCCATCTGATGCGGCCTCAATCATATTCAGCACGTTCTCAAACCCCTCATCACCGCCATAGTAAGGATCTGGAACTTCGGCACCCGCGGAACCGGCAAAATCCAAAAAAAGCCCCACATGCGCCTGGCTATTGGCGGGCTTCAGCTCGCGCATGGCGCGTAAATTGTCCTGATCCATACCCAGCACGTAATCGAATTCACGGAAATCCTGCTCGCTTAGCTTGCGGGCCCGCAGGTCACTTAAATCGATACCGCGCAGTCGCGCTGCCTGCTGGGCGCGGGCGTCCGGCGCTTTGCCTAAATGCCAACTGCCGACGCCGCAGGAGTCAATTTTAACCTGCCCGGCCAACCCCGCTTGTTCAACAGCACGACGAAAAACACCCTCCGCGGTGGGTGAGCGGCAAATATTGCCTAAACACACAAATAACACTTTCACAGTAGCGCTCCTTTACAACTTATTAGCGTCACTCGTCATTAACCACAGGCTATGTTAACAGCGCGCTATATCAGCAGCGCCCGAACCCGCGCTATGCCAGCAGCGCCCGAACTCGCGCTATGTCAACAGCGCCCGTACCCGCGCAAGATCCTCAGCCGTATCGACCCCAGCAGGATTAACTTCGCAGGCCAATGCCACCTGAATCACGTGGCCGTTCTGCAGCGCACGCAGCTGTTCGAGCTGTTCAAGCTGCTCAAGGCTTGAAGCGGGCCAGTCCCGGTAGGCGGCTAGAAAACCAGCCCGGTAGGCATACAGGCCGATATGACGCAGCCATGCATCGGTTGCCAGCATAGTGGGCGGCGCTTTGAACTGTTCACGATCCCAGGGAATGGGTGCCCGGGAAAAATACAGCGCGCGACCCTGAAGCGTACGCACCACCTTAACCACATTGGGATTAAACAGCGTGTCCACATCATTGATAGGCTCGGCGAGCGTGGCTATCGATGCCTCAGGGTCGTCGGCCAAACGCAGCGCCACCTGGTCAATCAGCGCGGGGGGAATTAACGGCTCGTCGCCCTGCACATTGACCAGCAGCGCATCATCCGCCAACGCTAAGCTAGCAGCCACCTCGGCTAAACGGTCGGTGCCCGATGGGTGATCGTCACGGGTCATGATCACCTCAGCACCATAAGGCAGCATGGCATCGCGAATGCGGCTATCGTCTGTCGCCACGACCACTCGGGTGGCGTGGCTCTGGCAGGCGCGACGCCATACGTGGGCAATCATTGGCTCCCCGGCAATCTCAAGCAGCGGCTTGCCGGGTAACCGGGTAGAGCCATAGCGCGCGGGTACGACAACCGTATATTCAGGAAAAGCCATTAAGCGCCTCCTGAATGTCCTGGAGAGCGTCCTGAAGAACTGGGTAACTTTTCATCGGCATCCATTGTGCGGGCCTCTTCAGGCAACATCACTGGAATCCCCTCTTGAATGGGATAGGCGAGTCCATCGTAGTGGCAGCGCAGCTCTTGAGCGTCGCGGTCATATTTCAGCTTGCCGTTACACAATGGGCAGACCAGCATTGCCAGCAGTTCCTTATCCATGCGCATATCTCCTTTAGGAAAGAGCCGACAGCCGCGCTGCCAGCCAGTGCTCAAATTCGGGAGGAAGGGTTGCTTCCACGTCTAGTACCCAGCTATTCGGCGGCGCCAGGGCGTAACACTTAACGGCGTCTTTGGCGGTCATAATCACCGGGCGTGACTCTGCAAAGCTTAGCGCGTCTGCATCAAAATGCTGGTGATCAGCTAGCGGATGCCACTCGCCCTCAATACCCAGCGTGGAAAGGGTACGAAAAAAGCGTTCGGGATGACCGATACCGGCTACCGCGTGCACCGGCAGCGTAAACGGCAGTGGCACAAGGGGAAAATGCACGCCATCATCAAGGCGGCGCCAGCGCAGCGGCGCTAGTTGCATGGTAGTGACCGAGGCGACCGGCAACGACGGCGGTGAGTCGCCGTTGACGATGACCGCATCAACTTGCTGCAACCGGCTAGACGACTCGCGCAGTGGCCCCGCGGGCAGGCAGCGGCCGTTACCCAGCCCGCGGGCACCATCAACAACGACCAGCTCAATATCCCGGGCCAGCGCCAGATGCTGCAAGCCGTCGTCGCTAAGGATAATATCGCATCCCGCATCGACCAATGCCTGAACACCCCGCACGCGCTGGGGATCCGCCACCACTGGCAAGCCGGTTTGCTGTGCCAGCATCAGCGGCTCATCGCCGCTTTCGGCAACGTTGCTGCTGGCGGTGACAAATAATGGGTAGTGCAGCGCTTTTCCGCCATAGCCGCGACTAACAATGCCTGGCGACCAGCCTTGAGCCACCAGCCAGCTAGCCAACCACGCCACCAGCGGCGATTTTCCCGTTCCCCCCAAGGTAATATTACCAACCACAATAACCGGCACGGGGGCTCTCCAGGAGGCCTTGCTGCCACGCTGATATGCCTGCTCCCGACGCACCATGGCCCACTGGTACAACGCCCCTAATGGCCTCAGTGGCAATAGCCAGCAACTGCCTTGATAGGCGCCCTTCAACCAGCGCTGCGAGAGTGTCATAGCACCTCTTGGAACTGTAGCTGGTGCAGTGCCGCGTAGGCGCCCTCGGCATCCAGCAGCGCCTGATGCGAACCCTCTTCGATAATGCGCCCCTGATCCATCACCACAATCCGGTCAGCCCGCTCAATGGTAGACAGGCGGTGAGCGATAACCAGCGTAGTACGCCCTTCACAAACCCGCTCAAGGGCTTTTTGGATATAGCGCTCGGACTCTGTATCCAGCGCTGACGTCGCCTCATCCAACACCAGCAACGGGGCATCCTTAAAGATCGCCCGAGCTATCGCCAGCCGCTGGCGCTGTCCGCCCGAGAGCATCACGCCGTTTTCGCCCACGGTGGTGGCATAGCCATTGGGGAGTTTGTCGATAAACTCATGGGCATAGGCAGCCTCTGCCGCCGCCTGAATGGCCTGGGGATCAGGATTGTCCACCCCATAGGCAATGTTATCGGCGATTGAGGCGTTGAATAGCGTCACCTGCTGGGATACCAGGGCAATTTGCTGGCGTAGTGGCCCTAGCGCGTACTCATCAACGTTAATGCCATCGATGCTGATACGGCCCTGGCTGGGCCGGTAGAAACGCGGCAGCAGGCTGACCAGGGTGGACTTGCCACTTCCCGAACGCCCGACAATCGCCACCAGTTCACCCGGCGCTAGGCGCAGATTAATATCGTGTAACACTTCGGGCTGGTCGTCAGCGTAGCGGAAGCTCACCTTATCAATCACTACCTCGCCTCTTAAACGGCTGGCGATGCGCTTACCGCTATCCTCTTCAGGGGTCATATCCAGTAGCCCGAAAAGTTCTGACGCGGCCGCTAGGCCCTTCTGGATCTCACCATTAATCTCAGTCAGTTGGCGCACTGGCTTGATCATCAGGGCGGCTGCGGTAATAAAAGCCACAAACTCACCGGGCGTCATGTTCTCCATCAGCGAGGGCGCCATGGCCAACCAGACCAGTAGCGCCATGGAGATAGCCACCAGCATCAGAATCACGGGGGAGCTGACCGCACGGGTCATGGCTTCTTTCATACTCTGACGGCGATTCTCTTCGCTTACCCGCTCAAAGCGCTGCTTTTCATACTGCTCGGCGCCGTGGGTTCGAACCACTCGGTAGCCCGACAGCGCCTCAGAGGCAATATGGGTGACATCGCCCATGGAGTGCTGAATACGCTTTGAAATGCGCCGAAATCGTTTACTCACGTAGCTCACCACTACCGCGATGATCGGCGTTACACCCAAGAACAGCAGCGTTAACATCCAATTAGTCCACAGCAAATAGAGCACCAGACCGACGACGAACAGTCCTTCACGTAGAATAATCGTCACCGCTTTGGTGGCCGCCCCGGCAACTTGCTCCACGTGGTAGGTCACCCGCGACACCAGTTGACCGCTGGAGTGGTGGTCAAAAAACCAGCCGGGCAGATGGAGTAGATGGGCAAACACGTCGCAGCGCAGGGTATGAATCACGTAGCGGCCCACATAGGCCATAAAATAGGTGCTTAAAAAAGTACCTAGCCCCCGGGCGGAAAACATAATAATCACAAACAGCGGTAGAAATAGCCGAAAGGCCGCATCCGGGTTTTGAATGCCATCAATTAGACGCTTCATCATTTCCGCAAGCGCGGTACTCGACGCGGCATACACCACAAACCCCACCACCGCCAGAGCAAAAGCACGCCAATGCGGCTTAACATAGCCCAACAACCGTTTATAGATAGCCCAACCTGAATCAGTCACACGCGCTCCTGGCCATAGTGTGCAGTGTCGGGAATTCTACCTGATGGCGGCGCGCTTCAACACTGGTTACGTCGTCGCGGCAATGGTCGCGTTGTTTCAACCTGAACGGGATAGGCCGCGTTTAGCCAAAAACGCAGTGCTCCGTCATGCACCGTGTTCCATAGACAGCTTCCCTGCTGGCGAAAACGGCGCACAACATCATCGACCGGATGCTGAAAAGCGTTACCCCGCCCGGCGCTAAATATCACATGTTGAGGTGCGGCATGGCGCACAAACTGGATACCCGAACTGGTGCCGCTGCCGTGGTGCCCAGCAACCAGCACGCTAACGGGCCGCTCTACCTCACCCAGAAAGCGCCGCTCTACCTGCGTGCCCACATCCCCGGTAATCAGCAGACGCTGCTCACCAACGCTCACCTCAAGTACGCAGGAGCGATCGTTGGCAGAAAAATCGTTATCTCCCGCGGGCGGCCAAAGGATGCGGTAATTAACGCCGTCGCGCTGCCAGCGTTGACCACGCTGGCAGTCATGGCTTGAAACAGGCAGCGCCTCACCCGCGGGCGCCATCCACTGCCTGACCCAATGATCGGCTAGCAACCCGCGAATACCGCCCGCATGGTCATTATCAGCGTGGCTAACAATCACTTGATCAAACCGCTGCCCCGGCGACCAAAGCGTCTCTAGCGGCATAAAGCCGCTACGAAAGCGCGGCCCGGTGTCGTAGAGCAGGCGATAATGTTCGCTGCGCAGCTCTATCAACTGCCCCTGCCCAACGTCATACACGCTAACTCTGAGCGTATTGGGAGGAATCGATGACGGCAGCGACCACCAGGGCAGCACTAGAACCAGCGCGGTAGCAGACAACCGCAGCCCCGGCAGCACGGCAGGCAGCCCCCAGCATAACGACAGTAATAACAATGCAAAGGCGAGCGGGTAAGTTAACGGCCGATCAGGCTCCCACAATGGCCAGTGCTGCACAGCAAGCGCCAACAGCAGATGGAAAACGTCAAGTGCCTGCTCAAACAACCACCACAGCGCTTCTCCCACCCCAGGTATCGGGGACAGCAGCCACCCCAGCAGCGCCGCGGGGACCATCACCGAACTCACCCAGGGCACGGCGACTAAATTGATTAACGGCGCGGCGGGCGCCACCCTTCCAAAGGCCACCAGTACCGCAGCGGCCATTAACGGGGCAAGCAGCAGTTGAGACCTCACCAGCGCCCAGCACCAGCCTTTCACCCCTTTGGGTCGCTGCCGCCCCTGCCAAATAAGGATTAACCACGCTACGGCGACAAACGACAGCCACATACCAGGGCGCCATAAAGCCAGCGGATCAACGATCAGCACCAGCGCAAGGGCCAGCCACCACGCTTGCCACGGCCCTGGCGCATGGCGCCCGCTGAGCACCCACAGCCCTATCAGCGTCATTACCATTGCGCGCATGGCGGGAGGCGCCATTCCGGCGAGGGTGGCGTAACCGACGCAGGCGACTGCCGCCAACCACCAAGGCCAGGTACGCATGCGCCAGTGGGTGGGCGTCGCCACACGCGCGGCTAACTTGGCGAGTAGCAGCGCAAACGACGCCACCAGGCCGACATGCAAACCTGAAATCACTACCAGATGCGTCGTACCGGTAGCATTCAGCAGCGACCAGTCATCCTGGGTAAGCTGTTCGCTATCGCCTAACGTCAATGCGGCCAGCCAGCGCTTGGTTCGGCCTTCGAGCGGCTGGCGGGCTAAAAAACCCAGCGCTAGCTGGCGCAACGAGGGATCAGCAGAAGAGAGCCGAACTGGCGCTGGCTCCTGGCGCAGATAGCCGGTGGCATGGATTCCCTCACGCCACAGCCACTGCGCATAATTGAAGGTATCAGGGTTGGCAAAGCCGCTTGGAGGGCGCAAACGCAGCGTCATTTGCCACGCTTCTCCGGGCTTAAATCGCTCATCGCTATAAGCGGTTATGCGCACCTTGGAGAGCGCCGAACAGCTGGGCCGGGCTTGGCTATTTACAGCACTGTGGCACTTATCAACGCTTAACAACAGGCGCGTTGCATTGCCCAACGGCTGAGCGGTCAACACGGTCGCCTCCACGGTAATATCTTCACCGCTGAGTCCCGCCGGCAAGCGACTTCCCCACTCACTTTGTACGCCAATGAAGACCCACGCCCCGATTAGCAGCCATCGACCTGAGCGCGGCCGCCACACCATTACCAGCAAAGCAGCTACCAACCCCCACTCAAACGCACGTTGGCTCAGCGCGGCAGTGTGGCTATACCAAGCAAAAGTGCCTCCGGCGAGTGCTGCAAGTGCCGCTGGCATGGCAACGCCTAAGCGCATAGAACCCTCCCTGGTGACGCATCATTGATGGCCTAGCATAGCCGAAAGGCAGCTCGATATGGATAATGGGCCACATCGATAGGTAAGAGTATCCATCATGCCGCGCCGGTTCCTGCAGCGCTACATGCCCAAACCCGACACGATCAGGAAGCAGCGCTCGCTACGCTTTATGGCACCGCTGATTGCCGATCCAGGTTTGTGGCTTTTAACTCGCCGAAGCGTTGCCAATGCATTTAGCGTGGGCGTGTTTTGCGCGATGCTGCCTATCCCCTTTCAAATGGTGGTCGCCGCGCTGGGCGCGCGCATAACACGCTGCAACTTAGCCCTCTCGGTGGGTTTGGTATGGATTACCAACCCCTTAACAATGCCGCTGATTTTTTACGGCAACTACTGGATTGGCACCTTTATACTCGGCGCGCCCGTGCGGGAAGCCCCCTCGCGTATCTCTTCACGCTGGATCGCCGAACAGATGCACGACATTATGCCGCCACTGATCGTCGGCTCATTGGTAACGGCGGTCGTATTGGCCATCGTCGCTAATATTGGCATTCGATTAATCTGGCGCTGGCACGTCTCCCATAACTGGAAACGCCGCCGCCAGAAACGTCGGCAGCGGCGCGCACAGATTGAAGCGGAATTTGATGAGTAATGATGGATGATTGAGCTCGACGGTTAGAGCGCTGGAGCCTGCTCTACCAACTTACCCGCATCCAGTTTAAGCACCCTGTCTTGATGGGCCGCAAGGCTCACGTCGTGGGTCACAATCACAAAGGCGCAGGCGCTCTCTTTGGCCAGTTCGTCCATCAGCGCCAAAATAGTCGCCGCCGTGGTCTGGTCCAGGTTACCCGTCGGCTCATCCATAAGTACCAGGCTAGGATCGGTGACCAGCGCGCGGGCGATGGCCACGCGCTGGCGCTCCCCGCCGGAAAGCTCTCCCGGCTTATGATCCGCACGGGGCTGCATGCCTACCCGCTCGAGTATCTGCATCGCCCGCTGCTCGGCTGCCTTTTTCGACTGGCCGCGAATAATCAGCGGCAACGCCGCATTTTCGACGGCGGTGAATTCCGCCAACAGATGGTGAAACTGATACACAAAGCCAATGTAGCGGTTACGGAAGCTACCCAGCGCCGCTTCATTTAGGCCCGACAGCGGCTCACCGGCGATCACCACCCTGCCTTCGCTGGGACGATCCAGCCCCCCCAGCAAGTTGAGCAGCGTCGTCTTACCCGACCCCGAGCTACCGACGATGGCCACCCGTTCTCCGGCTCGCACCTGCAAATTGAGCTTATCCAGCACCGTGAGATCCTGGGGGCCCTCACTGTAGGTGCGTGTCAACGCTTGGCAATCGAGCATCACCGCCGCCTCTTGCCCACCGCGGGTAGACGTAGCGTTTATAGACGCCGAATTCATAGACATCGAGTCATCCTTATTCCTGAAGTCATCATTCCGGAAGCCATTATTCATAGCGCAACACATCCGCCGGCTGAACTTTTGCCGCTCGCCAAGCGGGATAGAGTGTCGACAGGAACGTCAGACCAAAGGCTGCCAAAACGATCCGAATAACATCGCCCCACTGCAGTTGAGAGGGTAGATCGCTGATGAAGTAGACCCCAGCATCCAAGAACTGGATACCCAGCGTTCCCTCAACCCAGCCGATGAGATCGGCAATAGTGAGCGCCAGCAACACACCCACGGCCACCCCGATGGCGATGCCAATCAGCCCAATCGCCATCCCTTGTACAATGAAGATGCCCATAATCGAGCTCGGTTTAGCGCCGATTGTACGCAGAATAGCGATATCCGCACGCTTGTCGGTGACCACCATGACCAGCGTCGAGACGATATTAAACGCCGCCACGGCGATAATCACCGTTAACAGTAGCGCGATCATGCGCTTTTCCATTTGTATCGCCTGGAAAAGGTTGCCTTGGGAGAATGTCCAATCGCTACCGCGATACTCAGGGCCCAGCTCATTGAGGATTGCCTGGGTTTCGCTACTGGCGGCAAACAAATCATCCAGCTCCAGGCGAAGCCCGCCTACTGCATCGCCCATGCGGGCAAGGGTCTGCATATCTTCGATATTGGCGTAAGCCAGGTTGGCATCCAGTTCAGCGCCGACGCTAAAAATACCGCTGACGGTAAAGCGCTTTAAACGCGGAAAAACACCGGCGGGGGTAATCGAGGCTTCGGGCACCAGCAGCGTCACCCGGTCCCCCACGCCAACCCCCAAGTTGCGCGCCAGCATGGAGCCCAGCACCACGTGCCACTCACCGGGCACCAGGTCACTCAGCTCGCCTTGGCGCATATGCTCGCTGACAATCGAGACCCGGTCTTCCCATTCAGGGTTAATGCCATTCACCATGGCCCCCTGATTGCGCCCGCCCACCGAGAACATACCCTGCTGTTCAACGTAAGGTGCCGCGCCAATGACGCGCTCGCGTTGCATCAACTCTTCAGCCAGCGACTCCCACTCGACCATGCCCACCCGTGACTCAATTTTGGCGTGGGGCACCATGCCCAAGATGCGCGTGCGTAATTCGTGATCGAAGCCGTTCATCACCGACAGCACTAGAATAAGTACCGCGACCCCGAGCATTAACCCCAGCATCGAGGTGAGCGAAATAAACGATATAAAGTGGTTCCGGCGTTTAGCGCGCACGTAGCGCAGCCCCACCAGAAAAGGCAAACGATCAAGCATGGCGTCATTCCTTATTAATAAGCGCTCATGGTACGGTTTTTTTAGTCTCTCTGCATGTTCCAAACGGCCATTAGAGCGGCCTTCGCCGTGAGCGTTCATAATAAAAACGTTACGCTTGCAACTTGTTCCGCCACACCCTACATTGCGCCGATTTACTGCTGACCGTGTGGCTACCTTTGTGTCTTAGCCTCGGTTAGGTTTATTTACTCCAAAAGGCCTTCATGACATTGGCGACTATGACCTATCGTTTGCTACCCGAATGGCATCCCCAAGACGGGATACAACTGACCTGGCCTCGCCACGACGGCGATTGGGCGCCACTCATTGAGCGCATCGAAGCCACTCTCGAACGCATTGTGATGGCCACGGCTCACTACCAGCGGCTACTTATATGTATTCCCGACGAGGCCACAAAACAGCATTTAGCGGTCACTTTTGACGCCTACGGCGTGCCCGCTGAACGCCTGCAGCTTATTGTCGCACCTACCGATGATACCTGGGCGCGGGACCATGGGCCGATCAGCGTGGTCGATGAAGATGGCCAATGCGTCATGCTCGATTACACCTTTACCGGCTGGGGCGGCAAATTTCCCGCCGAGCGTGATAATCGACTCACCCAGCGGCTTGCTGATGCAGGCGTATGGGCCTGCCCGGTGGCAAGGCGGGATTTTGTACTGGAGGGCGGTGCCATCGAAACCGATGGTGAAGGCACCCTGCTGACCACTGAAGCATGCCTGCTCAACCCCAACCGTAACCCCACGCTATCCCGAGCAGAGGTAGAAGCACGGCTAGCCCAAGATTTCGGCGTTGACCGCGTATTGTGGCTGGCCAACGGCCATTTAGAAGGCGACGACACCGACAGCCATATTGATACCCTGGCACGCTTCTGCGATCCATCCACCATTGCCTACGTGCGCTGCGATGACCCCAACGACCCGCACTACCCGGCCTTGGCGGCCATGGAGCAGGAGCTGCAGGCTTTCCGCCAGCGCAATGGCGAACCCTACCGGCTTATCGCCCTGCCCTGGCCCCAGCCTTGCTTTGACCCGGAAGATGGTCACCGCCTGCCCGCCACCTACGCTAATTTTTTGATCATTAATCAAGCCGTGTTGGTGCCTACTTACGGCGACCCGGCGGATGTCAGCGCGCTAAACGCACTGGCGGTTGCTTTTCCTGAACACACGCTTATCCCTATTGAGTGCGTCAGCGTTATTCGCCAGCACGGCAGCCTGCACTGTTTAACCATGCAGCTTCCACAAGGCACGCTTGCTTCAACCGCTATTTGCTAAAGGAGTCACCATGTCGACAACGCTAACCGTCGCTGTTGTGCAGCAACCCGCCTGGCCGGACAAAGCCCAAAGTCTATCAGCAAGCGAAGAAGGTATCCGCCGTGCCGTTAAGCAAGGGGCACAACTGGTACTCCTTCAAGAACTGCACGCTACCCACTACTTTTGCCAATTTGAAGATCCCACGCTGTTTGATCTCGCGGAGCCCCTCGACGGCCCGTCCGGCCAGCGCCTGGCGGCGCTCGCTAAAGAGCTGGATATTGTTCTGGTCGGGTCGCTATTTGAGCGCCGCGCCCCCGGGCTCTACCACAATACCGCTGTGGTCTATGACCGCGCTAAAGGCCGCGTCGGGCAGTATCGTAAGATGCATATTCCCGATGATCCGGGGTTTTATGAGAAGTTTTACTTCACGCCGGGTGATCATGACAGCGCCCGCGGAGAAGGCTTTACGCCGATTGAAACCTCGCTGGGCCGTCTTGGCGTACTGGTCTGCTGGGATCAGTGGTATCCCGAAGCCGCCCGCCTAATGGCACTGGCCGGTGCGGACTTACTGCTCTACCCGACGGCGATTGGCTGGGATCCGAACGACGACAACGCAGAAAAGACCCGCCAGAAAGATGCCTGGACGGTGATTCAGCGCGCCCACGGCGTGGCTAACGGCTTGCCGGTGCTGGTGGCCAACCGGGTGGGTTTTGAGGCAGATCACTCCGGGGTCGGCGATGGCATTCAGTTCTGGGGCGGCAGTTTTGTCTGCGGGCCGCAAGGTGAACTATTAGCCCATGCAGGAGAAGAGACAGAGCAGCTCGTTGTACAACTTGATATGGCGCGCAGTGAAAACACCCGGCGCATCTGGCCCTATCTGCGTGATCGCCGTGTGGACGCTTATGGCGATCTAACCCGCCGCTACCGCGACTAGGCTTGTTAAAGAAAAAACGCCTGCCTTGGATAACTACCGGGGCAGGCGTTTTTCATTACATAGCGCTTTTTATGCGTTCTGGCTTGGCCGGTTTACTTCCAGAAATCACGGATTGAGGCGATCCCTTGGGCGCCCACGGCGCGGGCGTGGTTAGCGTCAAAGCGCGTCATACCGCCCAATGCAAACACCGGCATACCTGCGCGCTCGACCAACTGCTGGAAATCATGCCAGCCAAGCGGGGACACTTCCGGGTGAGATGGCGTAGTGCGCAGTGGCGACAGGCTAACAAAGTCGCATCCCAACACCGCCGCCTGGGTAAGCTGCGTTTGGTTGTGCGTCGACGCGGACAGCCATTTATTCTCGGCAATCGGGCGACGCTCAAGCTGCATCAAACGCTCGCTGGTCAAATGAATACCGTCGGCGTCAATGTGTTCAAGCAGCGTTGGCTCGCCATTGAGCAACAATCGCGCGCCGTATTGACGACACAAGCTCAAGGCACGCTGGGCACGGGCCAAATAAGCCGTTTCGTCCAACTGCTTGGCACGCAGCTGCACCAGGCGAATAGTGTCTTCACGCAGCGCGCGTTCCAGAAACCCATCGAAACGCGCCTCATCCAACTCTTCACCGGTGATCAAATACTCGGTGGGCAATCTTACCGCGCGTAGAATCGGCAAATTCGCCGCCGGGAAAGGGTAATTGGAGAGCTCACTCATGGGCACCCAGCGCACCGCCTGCCCTTCACGACCAAAGGGCTCGCCAGCAAACTCGTGCACCTGCCATACATCGAGCAGGATGTGCTTGTCGGGATACTCATGGTGGACGCGAATCAGTGGCTGGGCACATACAATCTCGACACCCAGCTCTTCGTGCAGCTCTCGTTTTAACCCTTCTAGACCGGTTTCATAAGGAGCCAACTTGCCACCTGGAAACTCCCACAGTCCGCCATGGTCAACGTTTGACGGCCGACGAGCGATCAGTACCTGCTGTTGATCGGCGCTGATAATGGCAGCCGCCGCGACGTGAACCCGTCGTTTTACCTTTACACTCATTACGTCTTTATCCACTGTCTGCGCGCCGCCCTTCTGCATGACGGCGCTATCTCGCTGCGTTTGCCCATTACCACTGCTAATCAGTCACCCTTTAGGGCAACATGACTAGCTGCGATAATCCGCGTTGATCGACACATAGTCATGGGAGAGGTCGGAAGTCCATACCGTGGCACTCTCCTCGCCGCGCCCCAAGTTAATGCGAATGGTAATTTCTGACTGCGCCATCACAGCGCTTCCTGCCGCTTCGGTGTAGCCTGCTGCACGCCCGCCCTGCTCGACTAAACGTACATCGCCTAAATCAATCACCACACGATTCACATCAAAGTCACTCACCGGCGCTCGCCCGACGGCCGCCAAAATACGCCCCCAGTTAGCATCTGAGGCGTAAAGCGCAGTTTTAACCAGCGGCGAGTGCGCAACGGTGAAGGCCACATCCAGCGCCTCTTGACGGCTTTTCGCTTCGCCCACCTGCAGGGTAACGAATTTGGTTGCGCCTTCTGCGTCGCGAATAATCGCTTGTGCCAGCTCGGTCATTACCCGCTGCAGAGCGTTGCTGAACACGGCTATCTGCTCATCATCGGCAATGCGAGGGCCTGTACCGGTTGCCGCTAACATACAAGCGTCATTGGTTGAGGTATCGCTGTCCACGGTAATGCAGTTAAACGAGCGATCCACCGTTTCCCGCAGCAGGCGATCCAGCAGCGGTGCTTCGATAGCCGCGTCGGTCACCACAAACCCTAACATGGTCGCCATATTGGGCTTGATCATGCCCGAGCCTTTGGTGATACCGTTAATCGTCACCGGCTGGCCATCTATTTCCAGCGTCACAGTCGCGCCTTTGGCGCGGGTATCGGTAGTTAGAATGCCTTGGCCTGCGTGCTGCCAGGCAGCAGAGTCGCTGGCTAAACTCTCGACCGCTGGCGCCAAACCCGCTAACAGACGCTCCATGGGTAGCGGCTCACCAATCACACCGGTCGAGAACGGCAGCACGTCCTGCTCCGTCACGCCGACCTGCTTAGCCAGTTCTGCACAGCTTGTACGTGCATCGCGCAAGCCAGCATGGCCAGTGCCCGCGTTGGCATTGCCGGTATTGATCAGCCAAAAACGCGGCGAACGCTTTTCTGCACGGCACTGTTCAAGGTGCTGCTTAGCCACCACCACGGGCGCTGCACAAAATGCATTACGGGTAAAAACCCCTGACACTGTCGTGGTATCGGGCAGCTCAATCACCACCACATCACGGCGATCCGGCTTTTTGATACCCGCCATTGCAACCCCCAGACGCACCCCTTTTAGGGGTGGCAGCTCTGGAAAGGGAGTGTTTCCAACCGCCATGAGTCTCTCCTTCTAGGCAAAGAACGTCTCGCCATCCGTCGCCGTTAGCTTAATTTTCCGCAGCACTGCTTATACTTTTTACCCGAACCACAAAAACATGGATCGTTGCGGCCAACCTTGGGGCCTTCGCGCCGCACAGGGCGGCCATCTACGCCAGGCGCTGCCTGCTCGCTAGTAGGCCGCTCCGGATTCGGGGCGTCATGCCGGCTGGCCGCCGTGGCGGTTTCCCGGGCCAGCGCTTCGCGACGCTGTTGCTCAAGGGCGTCCACTTCCTCAGGCTGACGCACCTGAACGTGGCTCAAAATGCGTGTAACATCGGCTTTAATATGCTCCAACAACTGCTGGAAGAGCTCAAAGGATTCACGCTTGTACTCTTGCTTGGGGTTTTTCTGCGCATAGCCACGTAGGTGGATACCGCGACGCAGGTGATCCATCGACTGAAGGTGCTCTTTCCAACGCGTATCCAGCACTTGCAACATGACCTGCTTCTCAAAGCGACGAATCAGCTTCTCACCCGCCGCCTCGATTTTGGCTGCATAGGCCTCGCGATGCATCGTCTGCAGACGCTCGCGCAGCTGCTCTTCACTGAAACGGTCATCCTCAGCGGCCCATTTAACCACGGGCACATCAAGGTTGAACTCGGTTTTCAGGTGCGCTTCCAAGCTGGGCAGATCCCACTGTTCAGGCAGGCTCTGGGGCGGCACATAATCGCTGATAGCCGTCTCCATTACCTCTTCACGGATACCGATGACAGCATCGGCAACATCGTCCGCAGCCAGAATTTCATTGCGCTGGTCGTAAATCACCCGGCGCTGGTCGTTGGCAACGTCATCATACTCAAGCAGCTGCTTACGAATATCGAAGTTACGTCCTTCGACTTTCTTCTGCGCACGCTCAACGGCGTTAGAAACCATCTTATGCTCTATGGCTTCGCCGTGCTCAAGTCCCAATGCCTGCATCAGGCGCTTGACACGATCAGAGCCAAACAACCGCATCAGGCTATCTTCAAGCGACAGGAAGAACCGCGTCGAGCCAGGATCACCCTGGCGCCCAGCACGGCCACGCAGCTGATTATCGATCCGCCGGGATTCGTGGCGCTCAGAGCCCACCACGTGCAGGCCACCCGCGGCCAGCACACCATCGTGACGCGTCTGCCACTCGGCTTTAAGCGCATCAATCTGCTCTTGGCTTGGGTTTTGCAGTTTGGCGACTTCGGCTTCCCAGTTACCACCCAGAACAATATCGGTACCGCGACCGGCCATATTGGTGGCGATGGTAATCGCCCCTGGACGACCCGCCTGGGCAATAATTTCGGCTTCGCTCTGGTGCTGCTTAGCGTTCAGCACGTTGAACGTCAGGCCCGCTTCACGCATCAGCTTGGCAAGGTACTCGGATGTCTCAATAGACGCCGTACCCACCAGTACCGGGCGACCGGCTTCAGTCTCGGTTTTGACATCTTTGATGATCGCTTCGTACTTCTCTTCCGCGCTCAAGTAAACCAGATCGTTGAGGTCTTTACGGGCCAATGGCCGGTTGGTGGGAATCACCACCACGTCGAGGCCGTAGATTTGCCTAAACTCAAAAGCTTCGGTATCCGCCGTACCGGTCATACCGGCTAATTTTTCATACAAGCGGAAGTAGTTCTGGAACGTCGTGGAGGCCAGTGTCTGGCTTTCGCGCTGCACCGTGACGCCCTCTTTAGCCTCGACAGCCTGGTGCAACCCTTCCGACCAACGGCGCCCAGGCATCGAACGGCCAGTGTGCTCATCGACGATCACCACCTGACCTTCAGAGACGATGTAGTCGACATCCCGGTTATAGAGATACCGGGCACGCAGGGCTGAATGCATATGCTGAAGCAAGTTAAGATTCTGCGCGGCATAGAGCGACTCTTCATCGCCCAATAAACCCTCAGCGCGCATCAGTTCTTCAACTTTATTATGCCCCTGCTCCGTTAGCTCTACCTGTTTCTGCTTCTCGTCGACTAAAAAGTCACCGACCACGGTGGCCTCTTCATCTTCAATCTCCTCGCCTTTCTCAAGCTGTTGGGCAAGTTGATTAACGACTTTATAAAGGTCGGTATTTTCATCCACCGCGCCGGAAATAATCAGTGGCGTGCGCGCTTCATCGATCAGAATCGAGTCAACTTCGTCGACAATTGCATAATGCAGTCCACGCTGGACTTTATCTTCTAACGAAAACGCCATGTTATCGCGCAGATAATCGAAGCCGAATTCGTTGTTGGTACCGTAGGTAATATCGCAATGATAGGCATGACGCTTCTCTTCGCCAGTCTGGCCGGAGAAGATAACGCCAATAGTCAGGCCTAGAAACTCATACAGCGGGCGCATCCACTCCGCATCACGCCGAGCCAGGTAGTCGTTTACCGTGACCACGTGCACGCCCTTAGCCGGCAACGCATTCAGGTATACCGCCAGCGTCGCTACCAGCGTTTTACCCTCACCGGTTTTCATTTCAGCAATACGGCCACGGTGTAGGGTCATGCCCCCCACCATCTGCACGTCAAAGTGGCGCATGCCCATAACGCGTTTGCTGGCTTCTCGAACGATCGCAAAGGCGGGCGCTAGCAGCGCATCAAGCGACTCACCAGCCTCTAAACGTTGGCGCAGTTCGGCCGTCTTCCCCTGCAACTCCGCATCGCTAATCGCCTCAAGCTCCGCTTCTAAGGCGTTAATCTGCGGCACATTTTTGTGCATGCGTTTAACATCGCGGTCATTTTTAGAACCCACGACTTTACGTAATAAATTATTAAGCATGAAATATCCAAGTATTCACGAGCGTCCTAGCGGACATTGCCCTTTACGACAGGCTTTTCACCGCACGCTCTTTCTCTGCAGAGCATGCCCAATGTAGGTGTATTAACGACAGACTCGTTGGGAAGGCGGGCCGCGCTGGGTCAAGACATCCCGCGCAGCGACCAGCATAGCCATCGGGGCTAGCCAGTGGCATAGACGCCGCATAGGCGCAAATCGCCGAGGGCTTTGCGCCCAGCGTTGCAGAGCGCGCCGCCGCTTGGCCACCCAATGAGACTGGGCGCGTAAAATCGCCGGCACCCAGAAACAGATAGCCACGCTACGCTCGCCACTGCGCAGTGCATCGGCAGAGCCTAAACTGGCGGGCAATAGGCAGCTCACTAGCAAACCGGCCAGCCACCAACGCGCTATACCGTGACGGCGCTGGCGCCGCGGCAAAGCTGATTGAATATCAAGCGTAGGTGACATGCTGTAGACCGGCTCCTGAGCGTGGTAATATCGGCTAAAGTGGAATCGGCTAATACTTCCGACCTCATCATTAGCGGTACCCTAGGATAGCGGTACCCTAGGAATTAAGCGTATGAGTATAAAGGTTAAGCGTTCTCGCGCACAGCCCATTGCCCGTCTGCTCTCCAAGTCGGGCGATATTAATAAGTTAATGCGCCTATCTCGGTTAATCGATCAGGCGCAGCGGCACTTGCGCGCTCACCTGCCCGAAGAGATGCGTGAGCACATTTTTGTGGGTGGCTTTAGCGAAGGTCGCTTAACCCTGATTAGTGGCCAGGCGAGCTGGTTGACGTGGCTACGCTTTGAACAGCGGCGCCTTTTGGAACTGCTTCATCAGTTGCCCGGCTTTGAAGGGGTCAGCGGGTTCACCTTTAAAGTACGCCCTGTGCGTCCTATTGTGGCTCCCCAGCGCAATACACGCAGCCTGTCAGCCGACGCAGGCAAAACATTAGCGGAATGTGCTGAAGACACCACCAACCCCGCGCTTAAACGGGCGCTTGAACGCCTTGCCTCTCACGCGCGACCGGCTAAATAATCAACGTACCGACCAGCGTTACTGGGCCTCGATTTTAAACGCATAAAGCACCGCCTAAGCGATGCTTTATTAACTTACCCACCCAAGCCGACTTGGTTCATATAACCTGATTCGTATGACCTGGTTCAGGCCTAGTTCGTATGGATTAGCTCATTGCGCCCAGATTAGCTGGCACAATATCAGGCCATGGCAGGCGCGGCATAAGAAATTGGCGCTACTGCCTTCTCTTCTTCAAAGGTGACGATTTCATACGCCTCGGGCTGCGCCAACAATTCGCGACACAGCTGGTTGTTTAGCGCGTGGCCAGACTTCACCCCACGGAACTCCCCGATTAAGCTATAACCCAACTGGTACAAGTCGCCAATCGCGTCTAACACTTTATGCTTAACAAACTCATCCTCGTAGCGTAGACCGCCTTCATTAACAATGCGGTAATCGTCCACCACAATAGCGTTATCTAAACTTCCGCCTAACGCCAGGTTGTTTGAGCGCAAAAACTCTAGGTCGCGCATGAAACCAAAGGTACGCGCACGGGAAACTTCTTTAACGAAAGAGGTCGTCGAAAAATCGATCAGTGCGGTCTGCTTTTGCTGCTCAAAAACCGGGTGATCGAAGTCGATAGCAAACGAGACCTTGAACCCTTGATGGGGTAAGAAAACAGCTTCTTTATCGCCATCGGTCACCGCCACGCGGTGCTTGATACGAATAAATTTCTTCGCAGCGTCCTGTTCCAGGATACCCGCCGACTGAATCAAAAACACAAACGGGCTAGCGCTACCATCCATAATGGGCACTTCAGGTTCGCTAACGTCCACATAGGCGTTATCGATACCCAATCCAGCAAAGGCTGACATCAGATGTTCTACCGTGGCTACTTTGACTCCATCCAGAACCAGTGCAGTACACAGTTTAGTGTCTTCAACTAATGCTGCCCGCGCGGGAACGTGTGCAACGGGATCCAGATCGGTTCGAACAAACACAATCCCCGTATTGGGAGGCGCCGGACGCAGAGCCAGATGGACTTTTTTGCCAGAATGCAGGCCCACTCCGGTGGCGCGAATGACGTTTTGCAGGGTGCGTTGTCTGATCATGGATAGTAGCCGAACTCTGATGACGGTAATAACCGCAGGGGAAAAAGTTATCAAACAGTGTTCACTTTAACAGCAAACGAGCGTTTTAGCCAACAAAACGCTCGCTCGCCGTTACAGTGAGCCTGATAGCGAGAATCAATCCGCCTGGCGGCGTAGAAACGCGGGTATATCCAGATAGTCATCGGCTTCGGCAGCACGACGCTTTTCTGGACGAGGTTTTGCGGCCGTTTCGGGTGCTTCGGCGCGGGCTGTTGCCTGCTGACGCATCACCGTCGGCTGCTGCAGCTTGCGGTAATCCGACGACTCCGCAGCGGAACGACGCGCTGGCTCGCGCGCGGCCGTTTTAGGTTTTTGTCCATCCAAGCCAGCCGCCACCACGGTGACACGCAGCTCGTCGGACATTTCCATATCAATGGAGGTACCCACTACGATAGTGGCATCCGGAGAAGCAAACTCCTGCACGGTGGCGCCCACATCATTGAACTCACCGATCGACAAATCAGGGCCCGCAGTGATGTTGACCAAGATACCGCGCGCGCCATGAAGATCGATATCTTCCAGTAACGGGCTACGGATAGCCTTCTCGGCAGCTTCACGGGCACGATTTTCACCTGTTGCGCCACCGGTTCCCATCATCGCCATGCCCATTTCTGACATAACGGTGCGCACATCGGCAAAGTCAACGTTGATAATGCCTGGGCTAGTGATCAGCTCTGCAATACCTTGAACAGCGCCCAACAGCACATCGTTCGCCGCACTGAAAGCTGTCAGCAACGTGGCGTTCTTGCCCAGCACGGAAAGCAGCTTTTCGTTAGGGATAGTGATCAACGAATCGACGTGCTCGGAGAGCTCTTTCATGCCCTCCTCTGCAGCGCGCATACGCTTTGGCCCCTCAAATGGGAAGGGACGCGTCACCACTGCAACGGTAAGAATCCCCAGCTCTTTGGCGACCTGAGCCACAACCGGGGCGCCTCCGGTACCGGTACCACCACCCATGCCAGCAGTGATAAAGACCATATCGGCCCCCACCAGCAATTCCGCAATCCGTTCGCGGTCTTCCATTGCCGCCTGGCGTCCCACGTCGGGATTGGCACCTGCGCCTAATCCTTTAGTGATTTCGCTACCCAATTGCAACACCGTCTTCGCTGCACAGCGTTTCAGCGCCTGGGCGTCCGTGTTAGCGCAGATAAACTCAACGCCTTCAATATTACTCTCGACCATGTGGTTAACAGCATTGCCGCCACCGCCGCCAACACCAACCACTTTGATGACCGCACTGCTCGAGGGTGCGTTATCTACTAATTCGAACATAAGCCCCGTCTCCTGAACCGCGCTTGCGGCCCTGTCAGAAATTTCCTTTGAACCAGCCTTTAATTCTTGCCAGCGCCGAATGGTCTTCCTTGATATCACGCCGGGCAAGTTCGTTGCGGCCCTTATGAGCGGCAACCACTCCCCCGTGGCTTCTTAGACCTTGCCCATGACGCGTTTCCTGCAAGGCATAATGCAGCAGACCGACGCCCGTCGCATAGATGGGGTTATGAACGACATCCGCCAAACCTCTTACATTTTGCGGACTTGCGATACGAACAGGCATATGGAAAATCTCTTCCGCCAATTCGCTAACCCCCTCCATGCGAGAGGTACCACCAGTAAGCACTATCCCAGCAGCCACCATGTCTTCATAGCCACTACGGCGCAATTCGTCTCTAATTAGCGTAAACAGCTCTTCATAGCGTGGTTCTACCACTTCAGCGAGCGCTTGACGCGATAGATCACGCGCAGGACGATCGCCTACGCTAGGTACTTTAATCATTTCATCGCTTGCGGCTAAATGCGTTAATGCGCAAGCGTATTTAACTTTGATCTCTTCAGCGTGCTGCGTTGGTGTGCGCAGCGCCATGGCAATATCGTTAGTGACTTGGTCACCCGCGATAGGAATAACCGCCGTGTGGCGTATGGCGCCTTCGCTGAAAATAGCCATATCGGTCGTCCCACCACCGATATCTACCATACAAACGCCTAGTTCACGCTCATCATCAGTAAGCACTGCCATGCTTGAGGCGAGCTGCTCTAAGATAATAGCATCAACTTCTAAACCGCAGCGGCGCACACACTTTTCGATATTTTGCACCGCGTTTAATGCGGCCGTCACTAAGTGCACCTGCGCTTCCAAGCGCACTCCAGACATACCTAGCGGTTCACGGATACCGCCTTGAGCATCAATCGAGAACTCCTGGGGCAGCACATGCAGCACACGCTGGCCTTCTGAAATGGCGCGCGCCCTTGCAGAGTCAATCACGCGTTCAATATCGGAGGGCGTTACTTCACGCTCTTTAATGGCCACAACGCCATCCGAATTCATTGAACTAATATGGCTACCGGCGACGCCGACATATACCGAGTGGATATCACACCCGGCCATTAACTCTGCTTCTTCAACCGCCCGCTGGATAGACTGAACCGTTGATTCAATATTGATCACCACGCCACGTTTCATACCACGCGAAGGGTGCGAACCAATACCAGCAATTTCAATTCCGCCATCATCGGTAGGTTGACCGACTATCGCGACGACCTTGGACGTTCCAATGTCCAGCCCGACCACCATATTGGATGCGTTGGGTGAGCCTGCCATGAGTCGGGAAATCTCCTTGCGCCATTGTTAAAAATAAATATAAATAGGGTGACGCTTAACATTGAAGGCGTACTACCCAAAATAATCAGTGCTGTTTCTCAGACACTCGCTAATTGTCGATAGTCGAAATTAAAAACTATTTAACTCGCGTCTGGCCCATAGTATAGAAACAATAGTCACAATACGACTAGTACAAAACCACAATAATAGGCTTGAAGAGCAATTTAAAGCCGATTATTGGCTTTTTCAACGATGGCAACTACTCACTTTTACACCTTATTTGCATCAAGTAATAGAAAAGTTACTCAGCTTGCACCGCAAATTCACTTTCTCCATGCCAAGCAACGGCAACACCGTTAGGGTAGCGCAGATCAATATAGCGAATTTGATCACTAAGTGAATTTAACTCTCGCTGCCAAGAAGCCGATAATCGTGCTAAGCGTACTTCATGCTGTCGCCGCCCCAACATCACCCAAGCGCCATCGTTTAATTGCAGCCGCCAAGCACCGCGAGGCTCTAAACGAAGCTGGGTGAGTTCTAGCGATAACTGTTCGAAGTGGGATTTTAGCCGATGGTAATAGTTCAACACTTCTTCGCTGCTACCAGCAGGACCTGCCAGATCAGGCATGCCTGACGGTGGCGTTAAAGGGGCAAAGGCAAAAGGCTCGCCCTCAGGGTTAAGCAAGAAATCATCATTCCAGCGCGCGACAGGCTGCTGCTCAATGAGTTCAAACACCAGGGCGTTAGGCCATTCACGGGAGATACGCACTTCGTTTAACCAGCCCACTTGCAGAGCTCGGTCGCGCAGCTCTCCCAGATCTGCCGACAGCCAAGTGGCATCGACCACCAGTGGCGCCAGCTGAGTGCGCAGGTAATCGGCGCTGACATACTCCCATTCGCCACGAATAGACACCCGTTCAATAGGGCGATCTAGCCACAGCCAAAGCGCACGCCCGCCTGCCCCCATCAGCAGCGCCAGCAGGATAACTCCCAACCAAGCATTACGCCTTTTCATAAGGCACTTTTAATAAGGCGCTTTTAAATAAGTTATTGCTCATGCGGTGAACGGCTCGCCTGCGGTGTTGAGTATGTGCAGCACTAGATCATCAAAGCCAATACCCGCATGCGCCGCTGCTTGAGGCACTAAACTATGATCGGTCATGCCTGGCACCGTATTGACTTCCAATAACCAAAAACGCCCTTCGCTATCGCGCATGACATCAACCCGGCCCCAGCCTACCCCGCCTATGGCTGTAAACGCCTGCTGGCACAGCTCAGCCAGTGCTGCTTCATCCTCGGCAGATAAGCCGCAAGGCAAGTGGTACTGGGTGGTATTAGCGATATATTTGGCTTCGTAGTCGTAGAAGCCGCCGGGCACTTCAACACGGATGGCGGGCAACACCTGGTCACCTAGCAGCGCGACCGTATACTCGTCGCCCACTACAAAGCGCTCGGCCATCACACGGGCGTCGAACTGGGCTGCCTCGCGGTAGGCCGCCTCAAGCGCTGCCTGACTTTTTACGATGCTAATGCCCAGCGTCGAACCTTCGTGCACCGGCTTCACGATCAGCGGTAAGCCGAGCTGCGCGACGACCGCTGACCAATCCGCCGTTTGATCCAGCATAATGCTCTCAGGAGTGGGCAGGCCAACTGCGCTCCACAGCTGTTTGGTGCGCTGCTTATCCATCCCCAGCGCCGAGGCCAGCACCCCACTGCCGGTATAAGGAATATTCAACAGTTCCAATGCCCCCTGCAGCGTGCCATCCTCACCGCCGCGGCCGTGCAAAGCAACAAAGACCACCGATGGCGCCAGTTGCTCTAAGCCGGCCAGGCCACCGTCTTGGGGATCATAGCCACAGGCATCGACACCTTTACGCTGCAGCGCTTCAAGTACCGCCGCACCGCTTTTCAGCGAGACCTCGCGTTCCGCGGAGGTGCCGCCATAAACAACCACGACTTTTCCAACAGAGTGGGAAGTTGCTACGTCGACGCTCACAGATCCACCTCGTTCATCGCTAGCCGTGCCTGTGCCAGACGCAGGGAGATCCCCCCCACATCACCGGCGCCCTGGGTAATTAAAATATCGCCTGGGCGTAACACGTTGGTTAACAGCGCAGGCAATTCATGTTTATTCTCGACAAACAGCGGATCGACTTCACCGCGCTGGCGGATTGAACCCGCCAAGGTGCGCCCCTCAGCGCCAGGAATAACCGCTTCACCAGCACTATAAACATCAAGCAGCACCAGCGTATCGACTTGGGAAAGCACGCGCACAAAATCTTCGTACAAATCCCGGGTACGGCTGTAGCGATGGGGCTGATAGAGCATGACCAGCCGACGTTCAGGCCAGCCTGCGCGAATCGCTTGAATGACCATGTCAACTTCACGGGGGTGGTGTCCATAGTCGTCCACCAGCATGACGTCACCGCCACCCTTAGGCGCGGGAAAGTGGCCGTGAACCTGAAAGCGACGCCCCACCCCAGCAAAGCCTGCCAAGCCGCTCAAAATAGCCTTATCGCTCACGCCTGCATCAGTAGCCACCACGATCGCCGCCATGGCGTTTAAGGCATTATGGCGCCCTGGCATGGCCAAACGTACGTCTAACGGCGCGGCGCCACCAGGGCGTAGCGCTGTAAACGATACTTCACCACCACGCTGGGCAAAATCCATAATGCGGTAATCGGCATCGCTATCAAATCCATAGGTCACAAACTGCCGCTTTACCTGTTCGCAAAGCACACGCACATGAGGGTCATCGATACACAGCACCGCCAATCCATAGAACGGCAAGTTGTGCAGAAATTCGATAAAGGTACTCTTCAGTCGCTCGAAGTCGCCACCGTAGGTGGCCATATGGTCTGCATCGATATTGGTGACAATCGAGACCATCGGCTGCAAGTGCAAAAACGATGCGTCGGACTCATCGGCTTCGGCAACCAAATAGTCGCCTTCACCTAGGCGGGCATTGGCACCGGCACTGGTCAGCTTGCCGCCAATCACAAAGGTGGGATCTAGCCCACCTTCGGCCAGCAGTGTCGCCGTTAAACTGGTCGTGGTGGTTTTACCATGGGTGCCCGCCACGGCGATGCCGTGGCGAAAGCGCATCAGCTCCGCGAGCATTTCAGCGCGACGCACCACCGGCACGCGGTGCTCGTGAGCCCAGCGTATTTCCGGATTGGTTTCATCAATGGCGCTGGAGACAACCACTACATCGGCGCCTTCCACATTGGCCTCTGCATGACCGATCGCCACACTGACACCGCATTGACGCAGTCGCTCCAAGACCGAAGAGTTTTTGGCATCACTGCCGCTCACGGTGTAGCCCTGGTTCGCCAGCACCTCCGCAATACCACACATGCCCGCGCCACCAATGCCAACAAAATGGAGTCGGCGTATCCGACGCATGCCGGGGCCCGCAGCAGTTCGTGAAGGTGTCATGGTTTGGTCTGAATCGATCACGCAAAGTCTCCTACCGGCATCATCGCCAAACACCCTTCAACCAAGCGCTTCGTCGCATCTAGATGGGCGGCCTGGCGTGCTTTAGACGCCATTGCAGCCAGGGTGGTTGGGACGAGCAATTGATGTAAATATTCACTTAACCGCTCAACGGTCAGCTCAGACTGAACAACGCACTGAGCTGCCCCCGCCTTGACGAGTACCTGGGCGTTGATGCGCTGATGGTCATCGACAGCAAAGGGGAACGGCACCAGCAGCGCGGGCTTAGCCGCAGCCGCCAATTCAGCCACTGTCAGCGCACCGGCGCGGCACACCACTAAGTCGGCCCACTCGTAGGCATCGGCCATATCCTCAATAAAAGGGCTAACCTCAGCGCTCACGCCGTGCTGCTGATAATTTTCAGCAGTGGCCGCTTCACGATCCTTACCCGCCTGATGACGCACCTGGGGGCGCTGCTCAATAGGCAGTGCAGCCAGTGCGGGGGCCAAGCGCTTGTTAAGCGCTACAGCGCCGAGCGAACCGCCCACCACCAGCAAACGTAGAGGCCGAGAAGAGAGTGTTTTCTCGTCCCTCGGCGTGCTCCCCAAGGCGGCAATGTCGTCACGCACTGGGTTGCCAATAACATCGGCACGCGCGCCAAAGGCCTCAGGAAAAGCAGCAAAGGTTCGTTTAGCCAGTCGCGACAAGACGCGGTTGGTCAAGCCTGCCACGGCGTTTTGCTCATGGATAACAAGCGGAACCCGCGTCAACCATGCCGCCAAACCGCCGGGGCCACTGGCAAAGCCGCCCAAACCGACCACTACATGGGGCTTGAAGCCATCAATAACGGCACGTGCCTGTAAGATCGCACGACTAAGGTTCAGCGGCGCTTTTAGCCAGCCCGTTAAACCGTTTCCGCGCAGCCCACTCACTGCAATGGTATGCAACCTAATCCCCGCCTCGGGAACCAGACGGTTTTCAATTCCCCGCGGGCTGCCCAACCACTCAACATCGACCTGCTGTGCCTGCAAAGCCTTGGCAAGCGACAGCGCCGGGAACACGTGGCCGCCGGTGCCACCGGCCATAATCAGTACTCGTCGCCTTACGTTCGTCGTCACATCAAACTCCTGATAACACCCAGCGGCATAGCGTTACGATAAACGCGGTTCATGGCGCGATTTATACGGGGTGGAGGCGCGCCGGGGCCGATGGCGTGTTTCGGCATCTGTGCGCAACAGCAGACCGACCATAATACCCGTCACGAGGAGGCTAGAGCCGCCATAGCTCATCAGCGGCAGCGTTAGCCCCTTGGTCGGCAGTAGCCCCGAACTCACCGCCATGTTAATAAACGCCTGGGCGGCCACCACAAACCCGATGCCGTAACTGACGTAAGCACCAAAAAGGTGCCCGGCTAGCTCCGCTTTACGGCCCACCCACATGGCGCGGGCAATAAACAGAGTGAACAGCAGCACGACGATAATCGCACCGATCATGCCCAGCTCTTCAGCGATCACGGCGAAGATAAAGTCAGTATGCGCTTCGGGCAGATAGTGCAATTTTTGCACGCTGTTACCCAAGCCAGTGCCCGTGACATGCCCTCGACCAAAGGCAATTAACGCCTGGGTTAACTGATAGCCGGTGGCAAACTGATCGGCCCAAGGATCCAGAAAACTGGTCCAGCGGGCCAGTCGGTAGGGCTCAATCACCACCATCATGACCGCACCGGAGCCAAGCAGCAGCCCGCTACCCCCCAACAGCACCAGCGATGCACCGCTCATCATCAGCATGCCAATCACGCAAACGGTAAACACCACCATGCCGCCGAAATCGGGCGCTAGAAAAAGCAGCCCAACAGGCACCGCCAGCACGGCTAGCGGGCGCCACATGCTAAACGCTCGGCGACGTAAATCGTAGGTAAAACGCGACATAAATGCCGCCATATAGAAAATCAGGCCGACTTTAGCAAATTCAGACACCTGCAAACTCGGCAAGGGTCCCGGCAACGCTATCCAGCGTTTACTGCCATTGATCTCTTGGCCAATAATCAACACCAGGATCAAAAGGAAAATAGTGGCAAGCAGGATCAGCGCTGCGTTTTGGCGCCAAACTTCTAGAGGCACGCAGAGCATAAATACGCAGGCCATAATGGCGAGGATCAGGAACATACCGTGCTGACGTGAGTAGTGATAGGTATCTTCCAGCAAACCAATCGACGCTGAACTGACCATGACCCAACCCAAGCCCGCCAAGGCAACCGCTGCCACGATGAGCCAGACATCGCAGGGTAAGTCGCGAGTGGAAAGCGTCGAGCGAAGACGTTGCAGTCGGCTCATTGCGCTTCCCCCGTGGAAAGCAGTGCCCGTTGCTGCACCCAGCGGCGGAATACATCGCCGCGCTGCTGGTAGTTGGCAAACTGATCCAGGCTTGCGCAGGCAGGCGAGAGCAGCACGCAGTCACCAGGTTGGGCAAGCTCAAAGGCTATCTGCATCGCCTGGGTTAAATTCTCTACCTGCTGAATACTAACGTGTTCAATCAATGCTTCGGCTAGCCGTGGGGCATCTAAACCGAAGAGCAGCACGTGCCGTGCAAATTCTGAAAGAGGCTCGGCCAAGGGAGAAAAATCGGCGCCCTTGCCGACCCCTCCCGCCAATAAAATCAACCGCCCTCCCAGCGTAGCGCCAATGCCATTAATGGCCGCTAAGGTGGCGCCCACATTGGTACCTTTAGTGTCATTGACCCAGGTAACACCATTGATTTGCGCAATGACTTCACTGCGGTGTTCTAAACCTTTAAATGCGCGCAGCGCACTGCACATGGGTTCAGGTGCGAAGCCCAACGCCTGACCTATGGCCAGTGCCGCCAAGGCATTCAGATAGTGGTGCTGACCGGCCATGTTTAACTCATCAATGGCCAGCCAAGGCGTTTTACCCTGCATTAACGTCAACTTATCGTGGTGGTGCGCCAGCCCCCACTCGCCCTCCTTGGGAACGTTATGGGTAAAATAAGCCACTTGGGCCACTGACTGCTCAGGCCATGTCAGGGGCTCATCGGCATTCACCACGGCACTCTCTGCACCGATAAAAATACGCTGTTTGGCGGCGCGATAGCCGTGCATATCGCCATGACGATCCAAGTGATCTTCGGATAAATTCAGGAAGGCTGCACACCTCGCTCCCAGGGAGGGAGTCGTCTCAAGCTGAAAGCTTGAGAGTTCAAGAATATACAGCGCCGCACCCGGATGGCTGGCCAATAGATCCAGAGCAGGTGTACCCAGATTACCGCCCACCGCCGCATTGACACCGGCTGCAGCGGCCATTTCTCCCAGTAGCGTGGTGACCGTGGATTTGGCATTAGAGCCGGTGATAGCGGCGATGGGGGCGTTAGCAGCACGTACAAAGAGGGCAATTTCGCCCACTACCCTCGGCTCGCCGGTGCGCGGATTAAGCTGATCCGCCAGCTCTTTTAAGCCCGGCATGCGTGGATCAAGCCCAGGGCTAACCACCACCTCTTCAACATCACGCAGATCCAGCGACGTTAACGGGCCACAGTGAACTTCAACACCCGGATGAGAGGATTTAAAGTCATCTAACCCCGGTGGCTCGGCACGCGTATCCGCCACCATATAAGGCACCTTTAAGCGGCTTAGATGACGGCAAATGGCACGACCCGATATCCCCAGCCCTACCACCAGCGTTAAACCCTTAGCAACTTGAACCATCACAGGCTCCTTCTCGCCTCGTGCCCACATGCATTAACGAATTTTGAGAGTTGCGAGGCCAAGCAGCACCAGCACCACTGTAATAATCCAAAAGCGCACGATGACTCGCGGCTCAGGCCAGCCTTTTAATTCATAGTGGTGATGCAAGGGCGCCATGCGGAAGATGCGTCGCCCGGTGAGTTTATAGGAGCCGACCTGAAGAATGACTGATACCGTTTCCATGACAAAGATACCGCCCATGATAAACAGCACGATCTCCTGACGCACAATCACTGCCACCACGCCCAAGGCAGCACCCAACGCCAAGGCGCCCACATCACCCATAAAGACCTGGGCGGGATAAGTGTTAAACCATAAAAACCCAAGACCTGCACCGGCAATTGTGGCGCAGAACACTGCCAATTCGCCGGTACCGGCAATAAACGGAATATGCAGATACTCAGCAAACAGGGTATTACCACTCGCATAAGCAAATACTGACAAGCCCATGGCGACCAGTACAGTGGGCATAATCGCCAAGCCATCAAGACCATCGGTCAAATTAACCGCATTGGAACTGCCCACAATCACAAAGTAGCTAAGCACGATATAGAAAACGCCCAACGGCAGCGCAACCTCTTTAAACATCGGCACTAACAAACTGGTTTCGACCGGCGTTGAGGCGCTCAAATAAAGCAGCACTGCCGCCCCCAGGCCGACGACTGACTGCCAAAAATACTTCCAGCGCGCGGGCAAGCCACGGGGGTTCTTCTCTACCACTTTGCGGTAATCATCGACCCAGCCAATGGCACCAAAGCCCAGCGTGACACCTAGCACCACCCAAATATACAGATTGGTGAGATCACCCCATAGCAAGGTACTAATGGCGATAGCCAACAGGATCATCGCCCCCCCCATGGTCGGAGTCCCCGCCTTGGAAAGGTGCGATTGAGGACCATCGTCACGCACGGATTGGCCGATCTGGCCTTCGACCAGACGTCGGATCATCCATGGCCCCAGCCACAAGCAGAGCATTAACGATGTGAGAGCGCCTAAAATCACACGCAGGGTTAAATAATTGACTACCTGAAAATCAGATTGGTACTGCGACAGAAAATTCGCCAAGTGAAGTAACATGAACGGCGTTTACCTTATTTATCCGAACGCAGTGCATTGATGACATGTTCCATGCCCGCACTGCGCGACCCTTTCACCAGTAAAGTGGTGTCCGGCGGCAAAGTATTAGTGACATGACGCGTTAGCGCCTCGTGATCGTTAAAATGCAGCCCACGACCAAAGGCCTCGCTGGCGGGACCTGCGGCATCACCCAGCGTTAACAACTGATCAATCTCTAGCTCAGCGGCGTAGCGGCCAATTTCCGCGTGCAGCGCTGCCGACTCGCCCCCCAGCTCGCCCATCGCCCCTAACGCACACCAGCGCGGGGCTGGGAAACTTGCCAGGGTATCCAGGGCTGCTTTGACCGCCCCTGGGTTGGCATTGTAAGTGTCATCCAGCAATTTGGCATTCCGCAAGCCGGGCACCACGGTTAGCCTACCCGCTAGCGCTGGCAGTGTTTCCAGGCGCGCAATGATCTGCGCTGCCGACACACCCAGCGCTAATGCTGCCGCAGCGGCGGCCAAGGCATTACTGACATTATGCTTGCCGAGTAGCGGCAAACGCACTTGGCCCAGCACCTGACCATGCTGCAGTAGCGTGAAAGCATACCGCCCTTGAGGATCACAGGAAAGCGCTGAGGCACTCACCTCGGCCTGGGGGTGAAAGCCAAAACTGACGACTCGCCTTGGGGCCGCACGAGAGGCCCAGAAAGTGTAGTAGTGATCATCGCGATTCAATATGGCAATACCCTGCTCATTCAGCCCAGCCAGCAATTCACTTTTCGCCTGGGCGATCTGCCCCATGCCGCCAAACTCACCCACATGGGCACCGGTCACATTGGTAATAATCGCAATATCGGGGTGTGCCAGCGGCGCTGTCCAGGCGATCTCACCCAAATGATTAGCGCCCAGCTCTATCACAGCGGCTTTATGTTGCTGACGCAATCGCAACAAGGTCAGCGGCGCGCCGAAATCGTTGTTCAGATTCCCCTCGGTGGCTAGCACCTCACCTAAAGGCATCAACAGTGCAGCGCACATCTCCTTCACGGTGGTTTTACCACTGTTGCCGGTGACTGCGACTAGGGGACCTTGCCATTCACGTCGGTGGGCGCCGGCCAGTAGCCCTAGGGCTAAGCGCGTATCGGGACACACCAGTTGGGGTAGGTCACTGGCAACAGGTGTGTCAACCAACGCCGCCACCGCGCCCAGCGCGTGAGCACGCTCAACAAAATCATGGCCGTCAAAATTGCCACCTTTTAAGGCAACAAACAGACAACCCGCCTCAATTTTACGGCTATCGGTAATCACAGCTGAGATAGTTAACCGGGCGCTTTCTGACGGTGCTTCAATGCCGAGCGCCGCGGCTACTTGACCAAGATCCCAGTGCATTATTGGGCTCTCCGCAGCGCAAAGGCACGCTGAATCTCTTCGCTATCGGTGTAAGGGTGGCGCACACCTTCGACCTCCTGATACGCCTCATGCCCTTTGCCAGCGATCAGCACCACATCCTGGGCGCCAGCTTGTCTAATGGCCACAGCCAAGGCTTCGCGGCGATCACCTATTTCAATGGGACCCGCGCTAGCCGAGAAGCCCGCCAAAATCTGCTCACGGACTTGCGCGGCGGGCTCGTGGCGCGGGTTATCATCGGTGATCACGATGCGATCCGCCAGCGGCTCGGCGACCCTGGCCATTTCGGCGCGCTTACCTGTATCGCGTTCACCGCCGCAGCCAAAAACGCACCATAATTGACCCGCATCACCCAGGTGAGCGCGTAGCGCCTGCAGGGCACTTTTCAGGGCATCCGGCGTGTGGGCGTAATCAACCACTACGCTGGGGGCGCCAACATCGCCATACAGCTCCATGCGCCCCGGCACCGGCGTCAGCGCCATCGCTGCATCAAACAGCGCATCAAGGGGTTCGCCTAATCCGTACAACACGGCCATTGCCAGTAACACGTTATCTAAATTAAACCGCCCGATTAACTTTAAGCGCAGCATTTTCTCGCCGTCTGGGGTCGCAATCATCGCCTGCTGCCCCTGCTCAAACGCCTGCCAATCGAGCACCCGCAGCGTCACGGCTTCGTCTTGCCCGGTGGCCAGCACGCGTACGCGGTTGCTGCAGCCGGCCAGCATTAAACGTGCCAAGGGATCATCACCGTTGACCACCGCCAAGCTAAGCTCAGAGCGTCTAAACAGCTTGGCCTTTGAAGCGGCGTAGGCGGCCATGCTGCCGTGGTAATCCAAGTGGTCACGAGTCAGATTGGTAAACACCCCCACGCTGACGTTGACCGCGTCCAAACGGTACTGATCCAGGGCATGGGAAGAGGCCTCTAAAGCAACACGGGTGACCCCCTGCTGCGCCAGCTCTCCCAACGTCGCCTGCAGCGCCAGGGGCCCAGGCGTGGTTAGGCCGCTGTCGTTCAACTCGCCGGGGCGGCCCACACCCAAGGTGCCAACGAGACCAGCAGGTGTACCCAATGCCTCGCTAAGGGCAGCGATGTAATGCGTCACCGAGCTTTTACCATTCGTCCCCGTTACGGCAATGACCTCCAGCTCACCGGGCACCTTAAACAGCGCGCGCCCTAGCTCTCCCAAGCGAGACGACAGATGCGGCAATGTCAGCACCCGCCCATCAAGCTGAACATCACTGTGCGCCCCCTGCGCTAAAACAAGCGCAGCACCTGCCTCGAGCGCTTGCTCGATAAAGTCGCGGCCATCACGCTGACTCCCCGGCACGGCGACGAAAATATCTCCTTTGGCGAGCTTGCGCGAGTTCATCTCAATGCGCACCTGATCCGGCAACTTAGGCAGATCAGCGGGCAGGGGTGAATTGGGCCACACTTTCGCAAGCGCCGTTAATACATCGCCTGGACTCAGCGTCATGCAATCTCCTTTAAAAGCTACTCCGCCTCGTGATCCGGCGGAACGTCTAACAAGCGTAAAGCATTCCCTGTCACACTGGAAAAGACCGGTGCGGCGACAGCGCCGCCGTAGAACTCGCCTGCCTTGGGATGATCAATCATTACCACAGTGACAATACGCGGATCCGAGATAGGCGCAATCCCAGCAAAAACGCTGCGATAAGCATCGGTGGTGTAGCCCTGCTGGCCTATTTTACGCACCGTGCCCGTTTTACCCCCGACGCGATAGCCCTCGACACGGGCCCGCCTCCCGCCGGTATAGGCCGCCACTGAGGTCTCCAGTATCTGCAACAGATCATTGGCAACCGCGGGGTCTATCGCTGGGATACCTTGAGGCGGCTCGGAAAGACGCAGTAGCGAGGGTGGCAAACGCACACCATCATTGGCTAATGCCGTATAAGCACTGGCCAGTTGTACCGCTGACACAGATAAGCCGTAACCATAGGCAAGGGTCGCCCTTTCACTGCGTGACCAGCGAACCGGCGCCGGTAGGCTACCCGTAGACTCGCCTGGAAAGCCGGTTCCGGGCGCCTGGCCCAATCCTAGCTGATTATACTTTTCCCAAATCGCCGTATCGCTTAGCCGCAGCGCCAGACGAGACATACCCACATTCGAAGAGTGCTCCAGAATGCCAGCCAAATCCAGCTCGCCATAATTACGAAAATCGCGGATGGTAAACTGATCTAGCCGCATCCAGCCGGGCGAGGTGTCTACGACAGCGTTACGATCCACCACGCCACTCTCCAACACGGCGGCCATGGCCAGCGGCTTCATCACCGAGCCTGGCTCGAACACATCCACCAGCGCCTGGTTACGTAACCCGCGTGGATCAAGCCCCGCCCGATTATTAGGGTTATAGGAGGGTAAGTTAGCCATCGCCAACACCTCCCCTGTGCGGGCATCCATCATTACCAGCACGCCGCCATCCGCCTCATTCTCAGCCACCGCGGCGCGCAGCTCTCGGTAGGCCATATATTGAATACGCTGATCAATGGAGAGGGTCAGTTCGCCCCCCGGCTGGGCTTCGTTAATCACGCCCAGCTCGCGCACCAGCCGTCCACGGCGATCTTTAATCACCCGCCGTTGACCTGGGTGGCCCGCCAGGTAAGGCTGATAGGCGAGCTCTAGCCCCTCTTGGCCGACATCATCCACATTGGCCACTCCCAGCAACTGGGCGGCGACCTCACCGGCTGGATAGTAGCGTTTATATTCACGTTGCGGGTATACGCCGGGCGTGCGCAGGTTAAGTATCTGCTGGGCCGCTGCGGGGGTCATCTGACGACGCAAATACATGAACTCATGCTCACTAAAGCGTGCCACCCGAGACTCAAAGTCGCTCAATGTCATACCCAGCGCCTGGGCTAACATAACGCGCTGAATAGCATCATCGGGTAATTCTTGTGGGTTAGCCCAAAGGGTCACCACTGGCGTGGAAATGGCCAACGGCTCGCCATTACGGTCAGTAATCATGCCGCGGTGGGCGGGTATCGTTTCGTGACGGAGGGTACGTGCGTCACCCTGACTTTGCAGAAAGGGTCGGTCGATGACCTGAAGCAAGGTAATGCGGCCAATCAAAATAATAGATGCCAAGCCAATCGCGAACAGCATAAACACGAACCGTCCGCCGCCAAGAGGAGGGGCAATCGGCGTCTGGCGCGAGGTACCACCTCGACGTTCGCTCCTCATGGCCGAATCACCTCAACATCATGGACATCGGGGATTCGCATGCCCAAACGTTCAGCGGCAATTTTTTCAATGCGCGCAGGCGTCGACCATGCGCCCTCCTCAAGCAGTAACTGCCCCCACTCCGTTTGCAGCTGGTTCTCTTCCTGCTCCAGCTGTTGCAGCTGAGCAAATTGAACCCGCGTCATATGAGTGGTGACGACCACGCCTAGCCCGGAGGCCATGCAGAGTAGAAACAGCAGCGTAATAACTACCGGCCAGGTGCGTAGGCGCAGCCTGAAAGGCCATTCGGTGCGTAGCGTGGTTGCCCACTGCTCAATCCGATCCATGCTCATGATGACATTTACATCCGTTTGCGTGCAGCCCGCATGACGGCACTGCGTGCGCGAGGGTTTGCATCCACTTCCTCCTCGCTGGGACGCACGCCTTTGCCTAGCGCCTCAAGCCGCCGATTCAACTGATCGTCGCGAATAGGCACCCCACGCGGCAGGTCGGTATCGCCGCGCACGTGGTGGCGAATAAAGCGCTTCACGCGGCGATCTTCTAGGGAATGAAAACTGATAACCACTAAGTGACCACCCGGCGCCAACGCCTCAAGCGCCGCGTCTAAAGCACTGTCTAACTGTTCCAACTCACCGTTGACGAAAATACGCAGGCCCTGAAACGCCTTGGTTGCCGGGTGGCGTCCCTTCTCCCAGGCGGGGTGGGCAACTTTCAACACTTCCGCCAAATCCACCGTATGAGTAAACGGCTTCTCGACCCGACGAGTCACAACGGCGCGGGCCAGGCGCTTGGCATAGCGCTCTTCGCCATAGGTTTTAAACACGTAGGCAATATCTGCTTCGCTGGCACGGGCCAGAAAATCAGCCACGCTTTGCCCCTGGGTAGGATCCATACGCATATCCAGCGGGCCATCGCGCATAAAGCTGAAGCCGCGCTCGGGGTCATCAAGCTGGGGAGACGAAACGCCGACATCAAGCAGCACCCCAGAAAGCTTGCCGAATACGCCCTGTTCGCGGGCAAACTCGGCTAGCTGAGCAAATTCGCGCTGGGTAATCTGAAAGCGCGGATCGTCTATGTCAGTGGCCGCGTCAATCGCCTGGGGGTCGCGATCCATAGCCAGTAGCTGGCCCTGGGCATCCAGACGATCAAGAATAACTCGTGAGTGACCGCCTCTCCCGAAAGTACCGTCCAAATAGATGCCCTGCGCATCATGAACCAAGGTATCGACAGCACCCTCCAGTAACACGCTGGTATGGCGAAAGCGAGGAGCAACCTGTTCAGCGTCAGGAGAAGGCATGTTTTTCTCACACAAGATGATAGTGACAGCGTAATAAAGAGCGTGGGTGCACGCTCTGGTACGTAATATGGGGGAGTCGGCCGATAAGCCGGGTTCTGTCGTGGACAGCCATTCCTCTAGGCGCTGCGTTACCACAGCGCTCAAGCAACCTACCCGGATCCAGCGCGGGCCACGCCATTGGATCCCTATTTGGTCTTGCTCCGAGTGGGGTTTACCATGCCACGCACTGTTGCCAGGCGCGCGGTGCGCTCTTACCGCACCCTTTCACCCTTACCGGCCCCAGAGGTTTATTTCAGGGGCTTAGGCGGTCTACTCTCTGCTGCACTTTCCGTCGGCTCACGCCGCCCAGGCGTTACCTGGCACTCTGCCCTATGGAGCCCGGACTTTCCTCCCCCAACACCTTTTGAGGGGTATTAGCGGCGACTGTCTGGCCAACTCCGGCGGCAAGCATACCAGCGCCCTCGGCTAGCCTCAATGCTCACCTTTAATTGCTTGCAAACGCGCGTACCAGACTTGCTTACGACCACCAAGCATTCGCGCCGCAATTGCAGCGCCCTGTTTCACGCCAACCCCCTCTGCCAACAGCGCCTCCAGCAAGGCATCTGCCGATATATCCTGATGCTCACTCTGCTCGACCGGCGGAGCGCCGGCGACGATGACTACAAATTCGCCGCGGGCCTGATTAGGATCAGCGCTCAACTGCGTCAATAGCGACGCTGGGGTACCGTGCAGAAATGTTTCGAAGGTTTTGGTTAGCTCACGCGCCAAGACCACATCACGATCCGCCATCTGCTCCTGCAGCGCCTCCAGAGTGTGTACGATACGGTGAGGAGATTCATAAAACACCAGCGTCTCTTCGCGGGTTTTCCAACCGTCTAACGCTTGGCGACGCGAGCCTGGCTTGGCGGGCAGAAAACCCGCAAACACAAAGCGGTCTGTCGGCAAGCCCGCGCCTGAAAGCGCAGTAATCAGCGCGCAGGGCCCTGGAATGGGCACAATATGGCGATTGCGTGCCCGTAACTCTCGCACCAACACAAAACCTGGGTCGCTAATTAACGGTGTTCCGGCATCGCTGATCAGGGCAATATCCTCACCTGCTGCAAGGTAACTATCCAGGGTATCCACCCGGCGCGCTTCGTTGTGCTCGTGCAAAGAAAGCATGGGCTTATTCAGCCCCAAGTGCGCCAACAGGCGCCCACTGTGGCGGGTATCTTCAGCCGCAATACGCGAAACTTGTCCTAACACCCGAGCGGCACGCGCGGTTAAGTCATCCAAATTCCCAATTGGCGTGGCAACCACGTACAATGTGCCCGGATTATCGTCTGTCATTGTTGACTCTCAATTCGTTGATGGCTTGCCCTGCTGGTGCGCTATGCTTGTGCAGTGGCTTGGTCAATCGCTGACAAGCAGCGACAGCGCAAATGGAAACCTAAGGAAGGATACATGAAACAGTCATTACGTGGCTTACTCGCCGCTGCCCTCATGGCATTTCTGGTTGCTGGCTGTGCGATGCAATCGCCTAGCGTGGTAGATCGTGCACCCGATGGAGATCCCGGCCAGCTACTCAGCCAAGCGGAACAGCAAGCACCCGAACAGGCCGCCAAGACACGCTTAGAAGCGGCCAATATTCTGGCCCGCCAAGGTGAGCGCGACAGAGCCTTTAAAACCGCCGACGGGATAGATGAAAGCCTGCTATCAGAACCGGACCGTGTTCGCTGGGCACTACTATTTTCCGAACTCGCCCGCGCCCTGAATGAACCGCGCGCCGTACTGCGTGCTACACAAGTGCTTGACGACGAACTACCGATGCAGGCCAATCAGCAAGAGAGGCTTGCAGAGCGCCAGCGCTGGGCCCGTGAGGCACTTGATCAGCCCAGCGGTGCCGTTAGCGTTGCGCTACCCGAACTCGAGGGCCAGGAAATACGTCGCATCGTGGTTGCATTGCCCGAATCAGGTCCGCTGAGTAGCGTTGCCAATACGATCGCCACCGCCATGCGTCAGCACCATGATGTTAAAGGCGACAGTGTCGAGCTGAGCTTTCTGGACGCTTCGCGCTACTCAATGGATGAGCTTTATGACCGCGCCCAGCAGATGAATGCACAGCTAATGATTGGACCGTTAGATAAAGATCAAGTCACCCAGCTAGAACAGCGCGATAGCGTACCGCTCCCGACACTGGCACTTAACTATGGCAGCGGCGAAAGCAACCAAGCCCAGCGCCTGTTCCAGTACGGTCTTTCGGCTGAAGACGAAGCGCGTCAAGTCGCTCGCCGCGCCTGGCAGGATGGTCATCGCCAAATGTCGATGATGGTACCGGATAACGCCTGGGGCCGTCGCGTAGGCGAAGCTTTCTGGAATGAGTGGCACAGCCAGGGCGGTGAAATTGCTAACGCCGTACGCTACAACCCCGAGAGCTCGGTCTCCAATGCCGTACAAACCGCTCTTAATGTCAGTGGCGATCGCGCGAGGCTCAGCAATATTGACGCCCTGTTCCTGCTTGCCTTGCCTGAGTATGCGCGACAGGTGCCGCCGAACATGGATTACTACTACGCCCCCGACCTACCTATCTATGCCACCTCACACTTGCATGAAGGACGCTTGCAGACACGCCTTGACCAAGACCTAAACGATGTCATGTTTGTGGATATCCCCTGGCAGATCCCCGATGCCGCTGTGGGCGGCGAAGAGGCCCTGCCCTTTGCATCTAGCTATCAGAGCCTGCGCGACGAGTCCGATGCTTCTATGTTCCGCCTAATGGCCATGGGCGTAGATGCTTACGAACTGGCCATCCGCTTTTCCGATCTGGACGAGCTTAATGGCCTTAATGGTAGCACCGGCACTCTCTACCTGAATGGCGACGGGCGCATCTACCGCGAGCTGCCCTGGGCCAAATTCCAGAACGGTGTGCCTTCGCCCATTTTAATCCCAAACCTGGCCGACAGTGACGACTAACGCCCACACCGCCCGCGCCCGCGGCGCAGCCATTGAGCAAATTGCCGCTCAATGGCTGCGCCAGCAAGGGCTCACCCTGATCACGCAGAATCATTACGTGAAAGGGGGTGAGCTTGACTTGGTAATGCGAGATGGCGATATTCTTGTCTTTATTGAGGTCAAACACCGTACGACGACGCGCTACGGGCATCCACTGGAAACCGTCACTTACCAAAAACAGCAGCGGCTGGTGCGTGCGGCACAGCTTTATATCGCCCGCGGCGGGCTTTCATCGCCTTGCCGCTTTGATATTCTGGCAATAACGGGCAAACCACCCAACCTTGAGTTTGACTGGGTGAAAGCTGCCTTTGATGCCTTTTGACGGTTTTTAAAAGCTATTTTTAAAAACTGTTTGTAATAACCATCTTTAAAAGCTGCCTTTAAAAATACTCATTAACACTCTCATTTTACCAGGAAGCCCCTGATGGACTTTCAATCTCGGATACTCGATCACTTCAACGCCAGCATCGACACCAAGACCTACGCCAGCGAAGTACTTCCGCCGTTTATTGAAGTGGCCAGTCAAATGATGGTGCAGTGCCTTGTCAGCGAAGGAAAAATTCTCACTTGCGGCAATGGCGGCAGCGCCGGGGACAGCCAGCACTTCTCCTCAGAACTGCTCAACCGTTTTGAACGTGAACGCCCCAGCCTACCCGCACTGGCCCTGACGACTGACACCTCTACGCTTACCTCAATTGCCAACGACTATAGCTATAATGAGGTGTTTTCAAAGCAAATTCGCGCCTTAGGGCAGCCAGGTGATGTATTGTTGGCTATCTCCACCAGCGGTAATTCAGGCAATATTGTGCAGGCCATTCAAGCCGCTCATGATCGCGACATGACCGTGGTTGCGCTTACCGGCCGCGACGGTGGCGATATGGCATCGCTACTAGGCCAGGATGACTGCGAGATTCGCGTCCCGGCAACATCGACGGCGCGCATTCAGGAGGTTCACCTACTGGTGATTCACTGTTTATGCGATCTTATCGATGAACAGCTGTTTGGCAGCGCCTAATCACTTTATTAGCACGTTGTCACGCAGGATATTGTTTAACTGAACGTTTTTAAAACCCATGCTCTAACTGCCAGCACTAAGGAGTCATACCGATGACCCAACGCCTCTCCCCCCGCGGCTTACTGGTCGCTGTGCTTTGCGCAGCACTCTTCATCACTGGCTGCGCCAATAACTCAGCCTCCAACCAGTCCAACTATGCCCAGCGTAGTGACGATGTTGAAGCCGTCGATACCACCATCGAACGTGAAGCCGGTCGCGCCCTGGAACGCGCTGATGCACGTCTAGCCGATGCCCGCATTCGTGCCCATAGCTACAACGGGGTTGTACTACTGGTGGGGCAAGTGCCCAGCGAAGAGCTTCGCGACATGGCGGAAGGTGTCACTAGCCAGTTACGCGGCGTTAGCCGGGTGCATAACGAGCTAACCATCGCCGCCAACCTACCCGCAAGCCAGCGCCTAGCCGACACCTGGTTAACCACCAATGTGGTTAGTCAACTAGCCACCAATGACCGCATCGACTCTTCAAAAATCAAAGTCACCACTGAGAATGCCAGCGTTTATCTGATGGGCCGCGTCACCCGCGAAGAGGCTGACCGCATTGTCAACGCAGCCTCCTCGGTTGGCGGCGTACAGCGGATCGTAAAGGTATTTGATTACCTCGACTAAGCATCGCGCCAAGGCAATCTATTCGCCAC
>NZ_JBQSYH010000017.1:0-136414 GCF_052379125.1 Halomonas sp. AOP13-D3-9
GGCTTTACCTGAATCCACTCCAAACCACCATTACCGGCGCCCAGTGCAGGAATGGCGATAGAGCCAACCCTGTACTCTTTTATAAAACTACGCAGGTCTGCTAGGCCGTCGATAACCCACTGCATTTGAGATTTATCGCGCCAGTGCTGCTTCGTGGGAAAGTTGACGACCCAACGCGGATTCACCAATTCTCCGGTTTCGGTCACAAACATACGGCCAGTTTGTACTCGCCCCTCTTTGCAAGCGTGTACATAAGCGGTGTAATTGACTGGAAAGCGCTTCTTGAACATCAGCGCGATGCCTTTACCCATCACGCCCACCGTATTAACGGTGTTCACCAGGGCTTCAACATCAGATTCAAGTAGGTTGCCAGTGGTGTAGGAAATCATAGCTAACGCCTTTGATATACTAAGTGAGTAAACAGCCCGCCAGAATCCAGGGCAGATTCTGGCGATGGGTGATCCGTCATATCAAGGCTCTGTCGACGTTAAGATTCGGGTCATGATTAGGCATTGACCGCCTCAGGCTTGGCTTCCGACTCAACCTGCACTGGTACTTTGCCGGTAAGCAGGTCATGCATTAGGCCGGTTTTTTGTTTTTGGAGTGCTTCTAAAAATGAGGCTTCAGTATCAAGCTTTGAGCATATATGGTTTAACGCTTGAGCAATTTGCAACTGTTCGTCTCTAGATTCCGGGTAAAAAATCCAAAGAGTTCTTATATCACCGACCCTGACATGGCCGACCGTTGAACCGCCAGATATTAAGTCCAAACGGGCCTGCACAGCTCTCGACTGAAGAACATAAAGAAAAAAGTCATCTGAAATTTTTTCTCGATCAACGCGATACAGCATCATTCTCTGACCAAGGCATGCATATTGATGGCGCTCGGGAATTTTGCATACTTCACCAACTGGTGCTTCACGCGTAATTACGATATCACCCGGCTGAGGAGCTCCTCTGGCTGTCCAAACTGAATAAGAACGAGTATCTGTGTAAACAAGTCCATCGTCAACGAACTGCCCGTATCTAACATTAGGGGTGCGGATAACTGGATGGCCATCGGGTGTTATGGGTGGCGTTCGATTTTTGCAGTCAATAACTTTTTCACAAACATCTTCACAAGTATCAAATACCCACTCCTTCGGAATCCACCCAATAGGGCTTTCCTTGTACAACTCAGGAGCCTGCTCACGTGGCGGGCGTAGTTTTCCTTCAGGGCCAATGCCGCGAGTAAACAAATCGTGCATCAGTCCAGCTTTGATCTGCTGGGACTTGCCGATCAGGGCTTCGGTTTTTTCGATGGCTTGGTCGATGGTTTGTAGAATGCGAGCTATTTTATCTTGTTGAGCGATATTAACGTGATAGGTAACAGGGATACGCTGCAAACCTTTCATGTCTAGCATTAAAACAGTTGTGCCCCGAGCATATTTTTTCATTTCTCGACGATATCTGTCCGTACAAAATAAGTAGAACAAATAGCGCACGCTCTGCACAACATCCAATCTAAGTCGCGTTACGTGGTGAGAGTAAAGAATTTTATCGCTGTTTACGTTCTCTAAAAAAAGAGCTGGAACCCCAATAATGTCTCCTTCTCTTGTGACATCTGTATTGGCAATCAAAATGTCACTTTCACCCACTAGATCTTGGTCAGTAAAGAATCCTGAATAATATTTAAGCCCATTACTATTAAACCCACCATTCTTGAGGAAGGATTTCATGTTTACATACGGTATGCCATCTTCAGGATTGTCTCGAAGAGCTGACTCAGTATAAGTTATCCCACGCCGCAGGCTCGCTAAATTGCCAAGCGGAATCGTTGCCAAATCACTCATACCCCAACTCCACCAGGAATTCCTGCAACTGCTGCGATGCTTGATCTCGTTCGAACTCGATCTGGCGGGCGGTGACGGCGTATTTGGCCCATAGGTTTTCGATGGCTTTTATGCAAGCGCGTTGCTCGCTGCGCAGGTAGCCACTGTAGATAGCCAGTAGGCGGGTTCTCAAACGCTCAATAATCACCGTGCGAGCCTCGTTAACCGAGATTTTCTTGCGTGCACTGGCAACCAGCTCATCGCGTTTTTGCTCGATGGTCTTCAGCGTTTTTTTCAGCGTTTTGGCTTCATCTTCCAGTGCTTTGTGGCGGCTCAGGCTAGCCTCAGCACGTTGGGCGCTTTCCCATGCCCGCTGGCCTTGGCTCACTGCTTCACGCAGTGGGATAATCCACTCACTGCCGTAGCCTTGCTGCTCAGCCAGCCCGACGATGCGCAGCCCGTTGCTAAATTCGGGCGCTTTGTTGGTCAGTCCCTCGCTGGTGTAAAAAGCTTTTTTACTGCCTGCGGGCAGCAGGTCAGCATTTTTAAGTTCGATGAACAGGTTGTTGGCTAGGCTTTTGATGATTTTAAGGTGGGCTTTCCATTCAGAGTTGAACGCTTTGAGCTCGTCTTTTTTAGTTTTGACCTCATCGCTGGGCAACACGCCGCTATCGTCACTATCTCCGAACTCTTCCTCGTCAGCAGCGGCAAACAGCGCTTGTAGTTCGGCCAGGCGCGCCTGGGCCTGCTCTTGCTCTTCCAGCACATCGGGGAATTGGCTTTGCAGAATTTCGTCGTCGGGTATCAGTTCCGGCCCCCACCCGCTGGCGGCGATGGATTTAAAATCTGCTTTGAGGCTATCTATATAGGTCGCAAAGGCGCCACGCACCTGAAACGGGGTAAGCAAGCCGTTATCGGCCAGGGCGATTTCGATACCTTGCAGTAACTGGCTACGCATCACGTAAACATTGCGGGGGCGAGCCTGCTGGTTTTCGGCATCGGGTGCCAAGGCTTCCACTACCGGCAAGTTGTCATCCCACCACGCTTCCAGCACGCCCATGACAGTTTGATTAGCAACCGCCACACCGGGGTGTTGGTTAATCAATCCGGCAATCTCGCGCTTATCCGCTAGCGCCGGGGCGAAATCCATGTAATTGGCGTCACGCGCGACAAATAGCGCGGCTTTGAGGTTTTGGTAGTTCTGCCAGTAGTGATCCAGGCTGTCGATTTCTCGCACCGGCACGCCACCGTGTAGATGGGCGCGTACATCATGAGGCTCGGGTGGTGGCGCGTTGTCCACGTAGCGGCGGATATTGCAGTTGAAATCTTCGTTCTGTAGCTCAGTAATGGGTACCGGACGAGCATAGCTGGGAATCGCTTGCCCCTGGCGATAGGCATAGATGATTTTGTCGATATCTTCCGGGCGCAGATGGTTCTGGGCCTTACCTTCGCGGTACTCCCGGTCAGCATTGATAAACAGGACACTGCCTTGATCGCTACGGCGCTTATCGGCTCCGGCCTTGTTCAACACCAGAATACAGGCAGGAATCCCCGTGCCATAGAACAGGTTGCCCGGCAGGCCAATGATGGCTTCCAAATACCCTTGCTCGATAAAATACTTGCGCGCTTCGCGCTCTTCACCGCCGCGAAATAGTACGCCGTGCGGCATTACCGTGGCCATTCGGCCATCGTGCTTAAGCACGGCTAGCATATGCTGCACAAACATCAGATCCGCTTTTTTGCCTTTCTCCGGCATCATTACCGGAAAGCGTCCTGGGGATTTCAGGTCTTTTTTGAGGTAGTTCTGGCTAAAGGGTGGGTTAGCGACCACCCGGTCAAACCGTTTAAGTTCGTTTGTCTCGTCAAAGTGCTGGGGCTCACGAATGGTATCTTCCTGGCGAATATCGGCATGGGAAATGCCGTGCAGCAGCATGTTCATCTTACAGATAGACCAAGTGGTGCCGATCTTTTCTTGACCGTAAAGGGCCAGCTCACGAGCATCACCGCCTTTTTCGCGCAGGAAGTCGCGCATTTGAATCAGCATGCCGCCAGATCCTACTGTGGGGTCATAGACGCTCATGCCTTCTTCTGGATCGCAAACCTCAGCACATAGCCGCACGACCTCCCACGGGGTGTAGAACTCGCCTGCCTTTTTACCTGCAGAATCGGCAAAGTATTTGATCAGCCATTCATAGGCAGCACCAAGCAAATCGGGGAATTCAAAATCCTCGTCGCGTAGAGGGATCTTCTCGAAATTTTGTACAAAGTCGGCAAGCGTATCGTCATCCAGCGTGCGCTGGCCGATTTTACGGTTGAAATTGATGCCGCTAAGCACATCCTGAAGGGCGTCCGGATTGGCCTCTTCAATCGCGCCTAAGGCCTTGTTCAGCGCAGAGCCAACATTTTCTTTTACGTGTTTAAGCGCAGGGCGCTGAATGAGTTTTGTATGCCCATCCTCGATGACCGCCTCTTGCCAAGGTTCATTCCAGCGGGCCCGCCGCGGCACGTAGAAATATTTCCCTGAATAGTGGTCAGCGTCTTCCAGCTCTGTGGCGATATCCTCCTGAGTCATGCCTTGGGCAGTAAATTGCTGACGCAGTGCCTCTCTGCGTTCATCAAACAAGTCACTGGCACGCTTCAAAAACAGCATGCCGAAAATGTACTCTTTGTATTCGCTGGCATCCATGCTGCCGCGCAAGTCGTCACAGGCGCGCATCAGCAAGCTTTCTAGGTGGGGAAGCGTCAGTTTTTGATTCATTGAGTCCTACAGTTCCAGTGTGCGCGGAATGTGCAACCACCCTTTCCCGCTATATGAGGACGATTATACGGGACTCTCAGCCAGATCGGCAAAACTCTCAAAAATCTTTCAAGCCATTGTTTTATTTAAAAAAATAAACCACCTAAAACCTCTCTATTGCTAATAAATCACGCATCCACGATAACCTGCATGAAGCTGTTCAGTGTTTTACTCGCTGTTTAGCAGCCTCACATGAACTAACACTCGGCTATTCTAAACCCATCTCTTTATTGTTATATTATCACATAACATAAACCCATTTAGAGGTGACCTAGCAATGACCGCATTTACTCCCCTACCCGTGACGGTGCTCTCGGGTTTTCTGGGTGCCGGTAAAACCACCGTACTCAATCATATTCTTGCCAACCGTGAAGGTCGCCGGGTGGCGGTGATCGTTAACGATATGAGCGAGGTGAATATTGACGGTGCACTGGTGCGGGGCGGCCCTGGTGAGTCGACGCTGGATGGCGATGTTGCTCTGAATCGCTCTGAAGAGCGCTTGGTAGAGATGAGTAACGGCTGCATCTGCTGCACATTGCGCGAAGACTTGCTGGAAGAGGTCAGCCAACTGGCCCGGGAAGGAAAGTTCGATTATCTGGTGATTGAATCCACTGGGATTTCCGAGCCGCTGCCTGTAGCGGAAACGTTTACCTTTGAAGATGAAAGCGGCCAGAGCCTTTCCCACGTAGCGCGGCTGGATACGCTGGTCACCGTCGTCGATGGCGCCAACTTTCTTGAACAGTACCGCGAAGCGCAAAGCCTCGCTGAAGCGGGCGAAAGTTTAGGCGAAGACGACGAGCGCAACGTCGCCGACCTGCTGGTTGATCAAATCGAGTTTTGCGATGTGCTGTTGATCAGCAAGACTGACCTGATCAGTGAGAAAGAGTTAGCAGCGCTGAAGGCGATTCTACACTCGCTGAACCCCGACGCGGAGCTGGTACCGATCACTCAAGGCGGCGTGCCGCTCGATAAAGTGCTGGATACCGGCAGGTTCAATTTCGAGCGTGCCCAGTTGGCACCGGGCTGGCTAAAAGAGATGCGCGGCGAGCATGTACCAGAAACCGAAGAGTACGGGATTGCCAGCTTTGCTTATCATGCCCGTCGTCCCTTCCATCCGCAGAAATTCCACGACTTGCTCAACCAGGAGTGGTTCGGAAAAGGCTTATTACGCTCGAAGGGCTTCTTCTGGCTGGCTACTCGCCCACAGGCCGCTGGTCAGTGGAGCCAGGCAGGGGGTATCGCCCACCACGGCCCCGCCGGGGTATTCTGGAAGGCGATTCCCGAAGAGCGTTGGCCAACCGACCCCGAAACGCGTCAGTTTATTATGGAGAAGTGGCAGGAGCCGTTCGGTGATATGCGCCAGGAACTGGTCTTTATCGGCCAGAACCTGGATCAACCGCGGATGCACGTAGCGTTGGACGCCTGTCTTGTGAGCGAAGACGAGCTTGTGGAAGGCATAGAGGCGTGGAAACAGCTGCCCGATCCCTTCCCTGCCTGGGAGTAACCTAGCTGGCTACTCAGCCCCCACTGCCCAGTGCTGCTGCATTTGTAGGAAGGTAAGCGACGCCGACCAGGTAATCAGCATAAACCCGATCAGGCCTTCGGCGCTGAGAAGCAGGCGGATACCACCCTCGGGTGTTAGGTCACCAAAACCGAGGGTGGTATAGCTTGTTGCCGACACATAGGCATAATCCCACAGCGTCACCGCTTCGCTGCCCGAGAGCTGCCCCGTTTCAGGTAGATATTGAAGACCCAGCAACGCGAGAGCAAACAGACAAATTTCGGCCACATGCGCTCCAAACAACGAGAACATTAGGACTAAAAAACGCCGCCTTAACGTTAACGGCCAGTACTCAAGTTTGCGGCTCACCCGAATGGCCACTTCAAAATGCACCACCACACTGGCCAGTACCGCTATCGCCGTAATGAGAATGGCGGCTCCACTTCCGCTTAACATTGCGGCTCCCTGCGTTGATGTCCTTGAAAGAGCTTAAGCGTAGTCAAGGATCTGGAAATAAAAAAACCTCCCAGGCTAATGTTAGCCTGGGAGGTTATTCACGACATTTACTGGTTAATTACTGCAACATGCTGGGCAACCAAGTCGCTAAACTTGGAAAAACGATCAGCACTGCTACCAGCAGCATAGAACAGAGAATGTAGGGAATCGCTGCCGAGTATATTTCTCTCATGGTAGTACCTGCCGGTGCGACCCCTTTCATGACAAACAACAACAGACCCAAGGGCGGCGTTGAGAAACTGATTTCAAGCGCAAGCAGAACAACGATGCCGAACCACACCAAATCAAACCCCAGCGCCTGGGCGAGTGGGAAAAAGATCGGCACGGTCAGCATCATGATAGAGATCTGCTCCATAAAGGTGCCCAACACCAGCAGCACTGCGAACATCGCCAGGAGCATCAGAATCGGCGACAGATCAAAACTGGTTGCCCAGCCGATCAAGCCACCCGAAGCGCCAGAGAAGCCGAGCAACTGACTGAAGGTAGCCGAGCCAAACACGATCAGGTAGGCCATCAGCGTGACTTTCAGTGCCCCGGTGACCGAAAGCTTAAACGCTTCCCAGGTCATGCAGCGGAAAATAAACGCCAGGATAATCACGCCTAGCGCACCAAAGGCTGCAGCCTCTGACGGCGTGGCAAACCCAATCAGCATTAGTGTGACGATAATCACCATCACGCTGAGCATGGGTAGAATATCGGTCACGATCAGTTTGAGCTTCGCGCTCAGCGGCACCGGCTCAAGCTCATAATTCGGGGCGGCCAAAGGATCCAGCTTGGTCTGAATAAAGATGGTCGCGATATAGAACCCCGCCAGCGTTAGCCCTGGCAGAATACCGGCGATAAGCAGTGCGCCAATATCCACTTTCGCCAAGGTTGCTAGTAACACTGCCAGCGCGGAGGGCGGAATAATAATCGCCAGGCCCCCAGTGCCCAGAATCGGGCCAATCGCCATTTTCTTTTTATAGCCCCGGCGCTCCATTTCCGGCACCAGTAGCGAACCCATTAATGCCGTAGAGCCCATGGAGGAGCCACTTAGCGTTGAGAACGCCGTCCCCCCCACCACTGTGACGTAAGATAAACGCCCCGGCACCTTGCCCATTAGCTGATCCACAGCGTTGAACATTTTCATGCCCAGCCCGGTGCGAAAAAACAGTTCGCCCATCAACAGGAACAGCGGAATGGGCACCAAGTTAAAGCTGGAAAGCGCGCCGAAACCGTTGTTGAGCATCTGTAAGATGCCGGTTTGGCCCCCCATAAAGTGCCAGGCGCCAATCACGTTGGCGGCCAAAAACGCCAACGCAATGGGGGTACCAATGGCCATGAACAGGAGAATCAGCGAGAGCAGGAAAGCGAGCGCAAAGTACCATTCCATTATTCTTTAATCCCCGCTTCGCCGCTGTGAAGAATTTCATGGCCCACCACAAAGCGGCCAAATTCGATCGCCATCAGGGAAAAGCTGATGGGGAAGACGATGGTTAGTATCCATTTCGGCACAAAGAAAGCCCGCACGTCATAGTCAGTGCGCTCAATATTGAGCAGCACCAGATCAAGCCCCTTCCACGCCAGCACGCCGCACACCACGACACAGAGCAGCGACACCCCACGGCTGAGGATATTCAGCGCTGCAGGTGGCAACACCGAGGTCAGCAGCTCGATATGCACATGCCCTTTTTGGCGCACCAGCCAGGGAGCTCCGAGTAAGGTGAGGTAGAACATGGCGTATTCGGTGGAGAGGAAAAACCACGCAGAAGGCTGAAGGCCTAAGTTACGAATCACCACCGAAAGCACCACGGCCACCATCAGCCAGACCAGCATGATGGCGGCCAGCAGTGCCATGCCGTTGAGCAGCAGCAGATAGCCGCGTTGTGCGTAGCGCATAAAAAAACCCTAGAAAATAAGCCACACAAATAGGGCGCTCAATCGCTCGGCGCCCCTACGTTTCTATAGATCGTTGAATTTTTCGATCAGCGTATCGTAATGCTCAAGCCCCATGGGGTGGCGCTCCATCTGGCCGCGCATACGCTCCCAGGTGGCATCCCGGGCAGCGTCTGAGAAGCGCTGTGCTGCTTCGCCTTCCAGGGTGATGACCTGCATGCCATCAGCCTCAAGCTCGGCTTGCTGCTCTTTGGCTAATTCAGCCAGTTGTTCGGCGCTGTCGCGCTCATGCTCAATGGCGACTTCCTGAAGAATTTGTTGCGACTCTTCGCTTAGCTGGTTCCATTTATCCAGGTTAACAATCACCCCCATATCGGTAGAGAAGAAGGCAGGGTCAACCCGGTAGTTAAGGAAACGATCCCAATTGAGGTCTTTCAGGCCAATTTGCGTCCAGCCGGTCGCGTTCACTACGCCTCGCTCCAGGGCCGCATAAACATCGGTGGTCGGCAGGCTGATTGGCTGCGCGCCCAGGTAGTCCTGGAAGAAGGCGTCATACACCGGGTTACTGCGTAGGCGTAGGCCCGAAACGTTTAGATTACCTTCGTCATCAATGGTGGGCTCATCAATGGTGTAGAAGTTGTAGCTGACCCCACTGTCGAACCAGCCCAAGTAGTAGGTGCCCATTTTCTCCTGATGAATTTCATTGAGCAGATCGATGCCGCCATTTTCACGGGCGAAAATAGCGTTGGTGTTCGAGGCAACCATGGCATCGCGCTCTGGCACGGTGCCCGCGTAGAAGCTCGCGGCGGTGTAGGCCATATCGACCACGCCGTTGCGCACTGCGTCGGGCTGCTCGGAAAGGCCAATCACTTCAGGGCCGCCGCGCACGTTAATTTGCACCACACCTTCACCGCGCTCGTTGACCTTATCGACGAACTCTAAAAAGCTCTGGGTATAGATCAGCGAGGGAGGAAACGCATGCACGGCGGTGATTTCATCCAGCGCCAGCGCCTGAGTAGATGCCAGGGCTGTCAACACGCCCATCGTTAGCGTTACTTTTTTCATCGGTTAGTCTCCTGCACAAAGGGAATTACGTTATTGGGTGTTTTTGAACCATTGATGCAAGCGTGCGTGCTGTTTTTATGGTGATCTACTATTTGAGTAACACTAGGTGCCGCTACCCTTTACTGATAATGGTGGATTCTGGAGACTGCGCCGCCGTCCAGGGAAACTGCTTGGCGTACATATCTGCAAAACAGGTAATAGTGTCAGCATGCTGGCGAGTCATATCGATATCATCCCAGCCGTTGAGCAGTTTGGTACGCCATACGGGGCTAATAGAAAAGCTAGCCTCTACTTCGGCAACACGAATTAACTGCTGCTCCAAATCAACGTAAATGGCCGCCGGTGTATCACCAAGGGCTGCCAGCAAACGCTCGGCGTCATCCTCTTCCACCACTGCAGGCAATAAGCCGTTATTGACGGCGTTAGAGGCAAAAATATCGCCGAAGCTCGGTGCCACTACGCAGCGAAAGCCGTAATCGACTAGCGCATAGACGGCTGCTTCCCGTGAGGAACCAGCGCCAAAGTTACGGCGGCTAACCATCACTTCGGCATCTGCTGCTCTGGGGCGATGAAGAATAAAATTTGTATCCGGCGTGCCCTGCTCATCGTGACGAACGTCGTAAAGTAGAAATTGACCGTAGCCCACACTGCGTGGCTCTTTCATAAAGCGCGCAGGAATTAGCTGGTCGGTGTCCACGTTAGCTGCAGCAAGGGCAACGCCGAGAGTGTCTAGTACGGTAATGGGTTGCATTAGTGCGCTCCTGAAGTCTGGAAGAATGAATCACTGCCAGCAGGTAAAGAACGTACATCGGCTAACCGCCCATTGACCGCCGCGGCAGCCACCATCGCAGGCGACATCAAATGGGTGCGCGCCCCTGGTCCCTGGCGGCCTTTAAAGTTGCGGTTGGTGGTGGACGCACAGCGCTCACCGCTGGCGACTAAATCACCGTTCATACCCACGCACATGGAGCAACCGGAGTGGCGCCACTCAAGCCCGGCATCAATAAAGATACGGTCTAACCCTTCGGCTTCGGCCTGGGTTTTCACCAGGGTTGAGCCTGGCGAGACCATGCCGGGCACGCGGCTTTTGTGGCCTGCCAGGACAGCCGCAGCGGCGCGCAAATCTTCAATGCGGGCGTTGGTGCAGGAGCCAATAAACACCCGGTCAATGGTGATATCGGTGAGCTTTTGCCCCGCCGTTAGCCCCATATAGGACAAGCTATCCCGGGCTTGGCGCGCTTTCGCCGGATCGCTCAATTGATCAGGATCAGGCACCGCCCGGTCGATCGGCAACGCTTCTTCCGGCGAGACACCCCAGGTCACTGTCGGCGCAATCTCATCGGCGTGCAGCGTCACCTCAAGATCAAAGCTGGCGCCTGGGTCGCTGTAGAGCGTGGACCAGTAAGCGCAGGCTTGGTCGAAAGCCTTCCCTTTAGGGCTCCAGGGGCGCTCGCGCAAATAGTCGAAGGTGGTTTGGTCTGGGGCAATCATGCCGCAGCGACCACCGCCCTCAATGGAGAGGTTGCACAGCGTAAGCCGCGCTTCCATGGAGAGCGAGCGGATCGCCTCGCCAGCGTACTCAATGGCATAGCCGCGAGCACCGTCGGCGCCCAGGCGCGCAATCCAGGTCAGCGCAATATCTTTGGCGGTGATGCCCTCCGCGAGTTGACCCTCGACGGTAATCCGCATCACCTTGGGTTTGCTTTGCCACAGGGTTTGGGTGGCCAGTACGTGGGCCACTTCCGAGGCACCAATACCAAAGGCAATGCTGCCAAAGGCGCCATGGGTGGCGGTGTGGCTATCGCCGCACACCATCACCATGCCCGGCTGGGTAAGCCCCTGCTCGGGGCCTAGCACATGCACAATGCCCTGGCGTGGGTCATCCAAGCCAAACAGCGTCACCCCATGTTGGTGGGTATTTTGCGACAGCTGTTCAATCATCGAACGCACCTTGGGATCGGCAACGCCGGCTAAATCGCGGGCTAGCGTCGGTACGTAGTGGTCAGCAATGCCGAAGGTTAAATCGGGCCGAGCAACGGGCAGTTGGCGCTCACCCAGCTTATTGAACGCATGAAAGGAGCCTTCGTGAACAAAGTGACGGTCAATCCACAGCAGGCTCTGACCACTTTCACTGCGGTGAACCTCGTGGGCGCGCCAAACTTTGTCAAATAGCGTTGTAGGGGTACTCATTGTCGTCGCTCGTTGCCTCAGCCTTCGTTGGTCTTATCGTCACCACCCCAATACAACTAGCGCAGTTTCACAACACAGGTCAAATGTATTTTTTGTAATTTTTTATCTGTATTAAATTTAATACATTAAAAAACAATCTCATCCCATCACTCAGCCTTGCTGCTGGTGGGCATTCCACCCACTTTTGGCTCCCAATAGCGTGAGTTATCGTCGCCGTTTCGCTCTAGGTCAATCTGGAAGCGATAACGATCCGGACGGTAAAGCGCATCCAAGTGCTCCACGCCACGCCCCTGCTCATCAAACACCACGCGGGTGAGTGAAATCAGCGGCGAACCCACAGCGACATTCAGCGCCTCGGCCACCTCATGGCTGGCCAAGGTAGCGGAAATCGACTGGGAAGCGTGGTCGACTTTCACACCGCTGCGCTCCAACAGCACAAACAGCGGCGTATTGGCTAAATCCATCTCGTTGTAGTGCAGGGCGATCGATTCAGGTACGTGGGTCACCAGGTATGAAAACGGCTTATCGTCGACCATACGCACCCGCACCGAGCGCTGAACCTTGCCCCCCTGGGCCATACCCAACTGCTCGCGGATCATGTCCGGCGGCAGCACATAGGCAAATTCCAGCAGCCGCACTTGAGAAGCCTGGCTCATTTTGACCATGTTAGGCATCAGGTTGGACACGCTTGCAGTCATCACCGTAGCGTCCAACGGCTGTTCCAGCACCAACGTACCCACGCCTGCCTTACGCTCTACCAATCCAGTCGCCTGCAGCGCCTCCATGGCACGTCGGACGGTTACCCGCGATACGCCATGCTGCTCCGCCAGCTTGTTTTCGCCTGCCAATTTACTGCCCGCGGGCAGCCGACCACTCAAAATAGCGTCTTTCAACAGCAGGTAGATACGGTGTGATTTGGTACCGCCCACCGCAGAGGGTTGTGCCTCGCTCATCCACGCCTCTCTTCAGGATATTGTTCAAAAATGTCATGTCAGGCTTGACGTAGGGATAATAATAGACATAAAAATGTATTACATATAATACATATCAATAGTCAACTGTTAACACAATCGCTGACACTTGAAAGCCATTATTACAGAACCAGCACGGTTAAGTATCGCTGACAACTGGGTTTCAGATGAGGGTTTCAGATAAGCAACGAGAGGCACGAGAATCGCCAATGTTTAACGCGGAAAGTCGTAGCGGAGAAATCAATGGTACCGAGCAGGTGCGCGCTTTCCTAAGCGCTATGGAAGCCCGCGACCTAGTCAACGCCGAGCGCTATCTCGCAGACGATGTCGTTATGCAATTCCCTGGCGCCCCGTCAATGCAGCGGCTAAGTGAGGTCGTGGAGTGGGCGCGAAATCGCTATAGCAGCGTTAGCAAAACCTTTCACGCCGTTGATCAATGCGACTATGCGACCCACTGCGTCGTGATTTGCCATGGCGAACTGACGGTGAAGTGGCTAGATGGCACGACGTCAACGGGGGTGCGCTTTATTGATCGATTTGAACTAACCGAAGGCCTAATTACCCGCCAGGATGTCTGGAATGACTTGGCGCTTACTCAAACAATGACGAGACTGCTATGACACGCCAAACAATGTTGTCACCACAATCTTCACACCAGCCCACCCAACTTAAACAGCAGTTGCAAGACGCATCCATCGTGGTCGCCCCCGGCGTGTTTGACGCCCTAGGCGCGTCTCTTGCCGAGCAGGCGGGCTTCGATACGGTCTATCTTTCCGGCGCCAGTCTGGCTTACACCCAACTGGGGCGGCCGGATATTGGCCTGCTCAGCATTACCGAAATTTGCACTGCCATGTCGCATATTCGCGAACGCACGCATCTTTCGGTGGTGGTGGATTGCGACACCGGTTTTGGCAACGCCATGAACGTGATGCGTAGCGTGCGCCTGTTGGAACGCGCTGGCGCCAACGCTATTCAGCTTGAAGACCAAACCTACCCGAAGCGCTGCGGCCACCTGCGCGGTAAAACCCTGGTCTCCAAAAGCGAAATGGTCGGTAAATTGCACGCCGCACTGGACGCCCGAGAAAATGACAGCACGCTTATTATTGGCCGCACCGATGCGCTGGGCGTGGAAGGCACCGACAGCGCCATTGAGCGCGCCCAGGCCTATTATGAAGCTGGCGTGGATATGCTGTTTATCGAAGGTATCCGTAGCGACGAAGATATCAGCAAGATCATGACCCAGTTCAAAGGCAAGGTGCCGATTATGGCCAATATGGTCGAAGGGGGCGACACGCCGCTGCAGAACGCCCAGGCCCTGGAAGACCTTGGCTTCTCGCTGGTGATTTTCCCCGGCGCGCTGGTACGGGCGATTACCCATATGGCCAGTCGCTTCTTTGCCACCCTGAAGCAGGACGGCACCACCGACGCCTTTCGCGACCAGATGCTTGATTTCAAACAACTTAACGACTACCTAGGCACCCAGGCGATGCTGGAGCTTGGCGAGCAGTACGACAATCGCTAACGCTCGCTTCTCAACGTGTGCCGATGATTTATAAATAAGCAAATTCAGGAGACGACGATGCAGACCACCGATAAAACGGCGAAAGAGATTTTTAACGATGTTATGGCCAACCCCCAGCGGGTGCCATTTGGTTTTGGCAACAAAGCGGTGCTGGTGAATGTCGATCCGCAAAAGGCCTATACCCGTACCGATCTCTTTAACACCGCTTACGAAACCGACCCTAAACAGTTGGAGTACACCAACCAACTGGCCCGCGGTTTTCGGGAGAAAGGCTGGCCTGTGGTCTGGACCCATGTGGCATTTCTAGACTCCGCAGAAGATGCGGGTGTTTGGGGTACGCGCACCGATACGCCTGATTCGCTGCAAAACATTAAGTATGGCTCTGAGCGCGCCGAGTTCGACGAGCGCTGTGAAATCGATCACAGCCGAGATGTGATCTACACCAAGCGCATGCCCTCTGCGTTTTTTGAAACCCCGCTGCAATCGCTTTTAGTGTGGCATCAGGTCGATACGGTGATCATTACCGGCGGCTCAACCTCTGGCTGCATTCGCGCTACCGCCGTGGAGAGCCTGTCCCGGGGCTACCGCACCATCGTGCCCATGGAGTGCGTAGCGGATAAACACGAAAGCTACCACTACGCCAACCTGACCGACCTGCATCTCAAGTATGCCGACGTTCTGCCGGTTGCCAATGTACTCGAATGGCTGAATGGCAACGCCTAAGGCCTGCCAAGTTTCAAAGGAGCCGGTTATGAAAGAGTCACTAGGCGTTTACGACTACTGGGCCTACGACCAACGCCCTAAAATCGAGTGGCCAGGAGGCGCCAAGGTGGCCTTCTGGGTCGCACCCAATATCGAGTATTACGAACTCGACCCGCCGCTGAACCCGCAGCGTAACCCTTGGCCGCATCCGCACCCTTCGGTGCCCGGCTACAGCATTCGCGACTACGGTAACCGGGTTGGCCACCAGCGCCAGATGGCCCTGCTGGATAAGTACGGCATTCGCGGCTCGGTGTCGCTTTCCGTGGCACTTTGCGAGCATCACCCGGAAATCATCCAGATGTGCAAAGAGCGCGACTGGGAGTTTTTCAGCCACGGCATCTACAACACCCGCTACACCTACGGCCTTAGCGAAGATCAAGAGCGGGCGATGATCCGCGACAGCATGAAAACCATACACCGTCATACTGGCCAGGCCTGCGCTGGCTATCTAGCCCCGGCACTCTCTCACTCAGAGCGCACCCTGGATCTGTTTGCAGAAGTGGGAGAAGAGCTTTTCGGCGACAAAGGCGGGCTTTACACCTGCGATCTGTTCCACGACGACCAGCCAACGCCGGTCAGCGTTCGCTCCGGCAAGCGGTTTATCTCCATGCCCTACTCGCTGGAGATGAACGACACCATCGTCTACGCAGTAAACAAGGTAGAGCCGCGCCAGTACACCACCATGCTCAAGCGCCACTTTGACCGCCTATATCAAGAGGGCGCCGAGTCCGGCACCGTCATGTGCATCCCTACTCATAATTACCAAGTGAGCTGTCCGCACCGGATCAAGGCGTTTGAAGAGGCACTTGAGTACATTACCGGCCATCCGGATGTATGGGTCGCCACCGGCCGCGAGATTGCCGACTACTACTTGGCCAACTATTACGATGCCGCCCTCGAAAGCATCGCGGCCCAGGCCGCCACCGCCAGTAAACAGGGGTAACGCTATGGCGCTTAACGACGACTATCTCGACTACCCTTTACGCCGCCACGGCTACGACCATGAGCGCTATGCGTGGTCGATGCTAAGTGAACGCCCACCGGTCACCTGGCCCGAGGGCAAAACCCTGGCGGTGTGGATCAATATCTCGCTGCAGTTCTACCCACTTAACCAGCGCGGCAAGCCGTTTAAAGTGCCCAACGGCATGACCATGCCCTACCCGGATCTGCGCCACTTCTCGCTGCGGGATTACGGCAACCGGGTGGGGATCTATCGCGTGCTCAAAGCGCTGGCGGCGCACAACATCACGCCCACCTTTGCAATCAATGCGCAGTTAGCGGAGCAGACGCCCTACTTGGTGCAGCGCTTGAAAGAGCATGGCGGTGAATTTATCGCCCACGGCTGGAATATGGATCATCTACACTACGGCGGCCAGCCGATTGAAGAGGAGGCCGAGCTGGTCAAGCGCTCCGTCGAGACCCTGCGGCGCGTCACCGGCCAACCCGTTCGTGGCTGGCTAAGCCCGGCCAAGCACCAGAGTTTCAATACCCTCGACCTGCTGGCAGAGAACGGCATTGAGTACTGTGCCGACTGGGTGAACGACGATATGCCATATTCGTGTGAAACCAAAACAGGCGGCCTGACCATGATGCCGCTGGCCACCGAAATTGAAGATCAGTTTGTGATGAGCCAGAACCTGCATTCGGAAGATTCTTGGGTAACCCAGGTAAAGGATGCTTTCGATTTTCTGCTGAAAGAGTCCCGCGAACAAGGTGGTCGCCTGTTTGCCCTGAACCTGCACCCCTGGCTGGTGGGCCAGCCCCACCGCATTGCTTGCTTGGAAGAAGTGTTGGCCCATATCAGTGGCCACCCTGAGGTATGGCAAGCGCCAGCGGGTAAGGTTTTGGATGCCTTCCACCATGCAGCGGAGCAGGCGTAATGGCGATACTTGCCTATACCCACGATAGTTTTGATGCCCACCTGCCGCTGCTAATTATTGGTGCGGGCGCCTGCGGTTTGGTCGCGGCGCTAGCCGCCCAGGAAGCGGGCGTTGAGCTTGCCGTGCTAGAGCGCGATGCCTTACCCCGGGGCAGTACGGCGATGTCGTCGGGCTTTATTCCCGCCGCCAATACGCGTTTTCAGGGTGAGTTGGGCGTTACCGACTCTGCCGACGCTATGGCAGAGGATATCCAGAAGAAAAACGGCTATGAGGCGGATCCGGCGATTGTCGAACTGCTCGCCACGCAATCAGGCCAAACCATCGAGTGGCTGGCGGATCAGCACGGCGTGCCCTTTGAGCTGGTAGAAGGCTTTCTCTACCCCGGCCACCGCCATCTGCGCATGCATGCCACGCCACGGCGCACCGGCGAAGAGCTAATGGGAGCGCTGCTTAACGCTGTTGAGGCGGCGGGTATCGATATTTTGACCCAGGCGCGAGTGGTGGATTTATACGTTGATGACGCTCAGCGAGTGCGCGGCATAACGCTTGAGCGCCCGGACGGTAGTCGCGAAAGCATCGGCTGCGACGCGCTGATTCTGGCCTGCAACGGCTATGGCGGTAACGTGGAGCTGGTGGAGCGCTATCTACCCACACTCAAGCACGCCCTCTACTACGGCCATGAAGGCAACCAGGGCGATGCACTGTTGTGGGGTCAGGCCATGGGCGCGAGCACCAAAGATTTGGGCGCCTGCCAGGGGCACGGCTCGCTGGCGACGCCCCATCAGATTTTGATTAGCTGGGCGCTGATGATGCAAGGTGGTATTCAGGTCAACATCAACGGCGAGCGCTTCTCCAATGAGCACGGCGGCTATTCAGAGCAAGCGGCCAAAGTCTTGGCCCAGCCAGAGAAAATTGCCTGGAATCTTTATGACGCCCGCATCCATGAATCCGCACAGGCGTTTGAGGATTACCGCAATGCCCAGCAGAGCGGCGCGGCACGCAGCTTTGCTAACCTTGAAGAGATGGCAACGGGCTTAAACCTGCCGCTAACAGCGCTGCAAGCCACCTTCAAAGCGATGCAGCAGCATGCCGAGCAGCAAACGGAAGATACCTTTGGCCGCAGCTTTGAACCCGCCAACCTGCTCAAACCACCCTATTACGCCATTCGCGTGACCGGTGCGCTGTTTCATACCCAGGGCGGTTTAGAGGTGAATCGCACCGCGCGAGTGCTTAATACCCAAGGCCAGGCGCTGCCTAACCTGTTCGCGGCAGGGGGCGCTGCGCGCGGTGTTTCAGGTTCCAACGACAGCGGCTACCTCTCCGGCAACGGGCTGCTTAGCGCGGTGGCACTGGGCGCTGTAGCGGGCAGAAGCGCCGCTGAGCTGCTTCATTTGAAGCTCAGTTCAGCAGTATTGCCCTAGGCCTACTTGCTACAACATTGCCTCCGCCCATTGACGCACCTCGGGATAGGCACGCTGCTCAAAGACCGCGAAGCCGTTAAGGCTGCGGGCTTTGAGCGGGGTAAAAATCGGCATGGTTAAGCCGCACAGGAAGTGCGCCAGCCGCTGTGCATTGGGTGGCTGGCCGAACTGTTTGGTGTGGCACTCAATTAATGGCGTTGCATAGCGCTGAAAATCAGCAGCCGTTAATTCAGGCGGTGGAGGCGCATCCGGTAGTTTTACCGGATGGCCGTAACATACCGAGCAGTGGCCACAGCGGCCCTGCTCGCTCTCAGGTGGTGCGTCAAAAGTGTTATCGCCAAAGGTACTGTCACCAAAGTGCATGGCCAGCCGCCGCGTTAGGCAACTCTCCGATTCAAACAGCGCCAGCATCGATTGCAGCCGCTCAATTTCGATACGTTCGCGATTGAGGCAGTCGTCATATAGCTGCCTTGCCAATGCTTCAATGGCGAACTCCGGCTGACACACTTCATACACATCGGTCATGCGCTTGCCTTCCAGGGTCAGCCAGCCTTTGTCCTGAAAGTACTCCAGTGCGGTAATCACGCGGGCGCGAGAGGCGTCAATCTGCTGGGTCTGCCCCGCACTGTGCAGGCGCTCAAAATCCACCGTTCCCCAGGTACGGGCAATGGGAATATTGTCGACCAGCAATCGCACAAAGGCCGCCCGCTCGCCTTGAAAGCGTCCCACCAGGGCCTCTGGTTCGATGTGGTAGCGCAGCCGATATTCGGCGAGAAACGCAAAGCGCGGGGCGATGATGCCATGCATCTCCAGCCGAACCAGTAGTGTTTTCAGCGGCAGCGGGCGGATATTGGTATCCCGGGAAAGCGTATTGAGCAGCACTTCCCACTGACGATCCGGCGCTTGGCCTGCCGCAGCGATCTCTTCCAATAGGCGATAGATGCCCGCGTACTCGGGGGTGTCGCCGTAAACGAAGTTTTCCAGCACCCGCAGGCCATCGCGACCGGCCATGGTCAGGCAGGTAGAAGGCTTGCCATCACGCCCCGCCCGGCCAATCTCCTGGCTGTAGTTCTCGATGGATTTGGGCAGATCAAAGTGTACCACGTTGCGAATATCGCCCTTATCGATGCCCATCCCAAAAGCAATGGTGGCCACAATGCAGGGCGATTCGCCGCCCATAAATTGGCGCTGGATCTCATCGCGGCGGCTTGAATCTAACCCCGCATGGTAGGCCTGGGCCGCAATACCCTGGGCCGCCAGCGCTTTTGCCACCTGCTCAGCGGTTTGTTGCAGGGTGACGTAAATTATCGTCGGCGCCTCAAAGCCCGGCTGCATCTGCGGCTTCAGCCAGTTGATCAGCTGCTGCTGGCGGTCCTCCATGGCGGGTGCCACCAGCAGCTCAAGATTGGAACGATAAAAGCCAGTGGTGATCACGTCATCGTGAGCGATGGCAAATTTCTCGCCCATATCGGTAATCACCGTGGGTGTCGCGGTAGCGGTAAGCAGCAGCACCTGGGGAATGGCAAAGTCCCGCTGGTAGTCCGGCAGCTTCAAATAGTCGGGGCGAAAGTTATGCCCCCACTCAGAGAGACAGTGAGCTTCATCGACCACCAGTAGCGATATCTTCACCTGGCGCAGAAAGTGGCGGAAGCGCTCGTTCTTAAGCCGCTCCACCGAGATCATCAGGATTTTCAGCTCGCCGCTTTTGGCGCGCTCCATGACATCACGTGTCGTTTCGCGGTCTTGGGTGGAGTCAATGCTGGCCGCCGACACACCGTGGCGGGTTAGAAACGCGAGCTGATCCTGCATTAGCGCCAGCAGAGGAGACACTACCAGGGTCAAGTGCGGCAGATGCAGCGCCGGAAGCTGATAGCAAAGCGACTTCCCCGCGCCGGTGGCAAAAATCGCCGCAGTGGAGTGCCCCGCCAACACCCGGGACACCACCGCCTGCTGGCCACCACGGAAGTCGTCAAAACCGAAAACGTCTTTAAGCGTTTGCTGCGGGGATCTGGGTGACATAAGCCCTCCTTGGTTAACGAAACTCGGCTTAAAACGCCTTCTCCAGCGCAAAGCGCGGCTGGGTGTGGCCCTCTTTGGTCACGGTTTCCGTAAACATCTCAAGCGGGCGCACCCATAGGCCGTAGTCGCCATAAAGGGCGCGATAAACCACTACATGCTCTTCGCTTTCGCTGTGCTGGGCGGCGCCGAGCACTTCGTAGAGGCTGCCTTTGTAGTGGCGATAAATACCGGGAACGGGCGCGGTCATTCGGTTTCCTCTTGAATGGCGTTTACGGCAGTTGGCTGGTTGGCTTTTTTGGCCAAGCGTTCCAGCACTTTTGAGGCGGCGACGAAACCAAAGGTGCCGGTCAGAAATGTGGCGGCACCGAAGCCAGAGGCGCAGTCCAAGCGCGTGGCGTCGCCGCTGCCGGGCTTTTGCAGACATACCTCGCCATCAGCGCTGGGATAGATCAACTGCTCGTCGGAGTAGACGCACTCCACCGAGAAGCGCCGCTTGGGGTTGCGGGAGAAGCCGTAATCCCGACGCAGCCGCGAACGCACCTTGGATAACAGCGGGTCGTGCTCAGTGCGCGTCAAATCAGCGACTTGAATACGCGTGGGATCGGTCTGCCCGCCCGCCGCGCCGGTGACGGTAATGGGTATTTTACGCCGCTTGCACCAGGCAATTAGCGCGGCCTTGGCGATGACGCTATCGATAGCATCCACCACGTGATCGGCATCATCGGGAATCCGATCGCCCAAATTCGTGGGCGTAACAAAAGCGCTATCGGCGATAATCTCCATCTCCGGGGCAATCAAACGGCAGCGCTCAGCCAGCACCTCCACCTTGGGCTGACCAATGGTGCCATCCAGCGCGTGGAGCTGGCGATTGACGTTGGAAACGCACACGTCATCAAGATCAATCAGCGTTAGCTTGCCAATGCCCGAGCGTGCAAGTGCCTCCACCGCCCAGCTTCCTACGCCACCAACCCCAACCACTACCACGTGAGCGTGACGGAACGCCTCGGCTGCACGCTGCCCATAAAGGCGACGAATCCCACCAAAGCGAAAGTCATAGTCAGTGGAAGCCGAGCCTGCAGCGACAGGAGGTGGCTCGTTCGATGACACAGTTGAGGACATTGCAGACTCACTCATAGCACTTGAAGGGCTGAAGGCTTGGCGTGGGGTGGCGTGCGCAGACTATCCAGCGGTAGATGCCCCGCCCAGCCAAGGTGATTAAACAGCGCGACCATGGTGTCATCCAAGGCACAGCTTAATTGTACACGCTTGTCGAGCAGCGGATGGTTAAAGGCCAAATAGGTGGCCGCCAACAGTAACCGTGGCGCCCCCAGCTGTTCGGCAAAAAAGCGGTTGTGGACACTTTTACCGTGCTTGGCATCGCCAATAATCGGATACCCCCGCCGGGAGAGGTGGCGGCGAATCTGGTGGCGCCGCCCGGTTAGCGGCCGCGCCTCCACCAGCGAATAACGTGCCACGGAATAGCGATCTACTTGTACCGGCAGCTCGACGCTATCCAGGCGGCGAATATCGGTCATCGCTGGCATAGCGGGCATTTCCGCCTTGGGTCGCGTGCCATCCTCCTCCCGCAGCGGGTAGTCCAATCGTTCGCTTTCCGGCGCTTTACCACGCACCACCGCCAGGTAGCGCTTCTCCACCTGACGCTCGCTAAAGGCGTCGCTGAGTAGGCCTGCTACTGTTGAAGAGAGGGCAAACACCATCACGCCGGATGTGGGTCGATCCAGCCGATGAACAGGGTAGACCCGCTTGCCGATCTGGTCGCGTAGGCGCTGAAGTAGAAACTCGGTTTCGCCACGCGCCAACGCCGAGCGGTGCACCAAAAGCCCTGACGGCTTGTGCACTGCAACTAGATGCTCATCCTGATAAAGGATATTGAGTGGCGTCATAGCGCTCCCAGGTAAAAGCTGGTGACAAAACAGGTCACTATTGTCGCGGCTGGGCAGCGAGATGTCACCCGGTCAATACGGGAGTGCGAGAGCAAAGACTCAATACAACTTTGATATGCCTAGCTGTATCTGATCCCGATCATAGCTATAGATGTCTATATTGCTACTCCTGGATGAGCGAATCAGCGTCAGCTCTGGTGAAAACCCTTTAAATACCCAGCGACGATTGGTCAGCCGCAAACGTGCTCGCCATAGGTCGTCGCGCCGCTCCACGCCAAAAGCAGGCGTCACGTCATCATAGCGAGCATGAAGATATTCAGGTTGTATCAGGGCAGTCAATCCGCCGAACAATTCCCGGTAGTACCCGAGACCGCCCCGGTAGACGGTATTACTGAGCATATCGAGTTCGGTCGATTCTCTAGAAACACCCAGGAGCCCCATGACGCCACTAGAGGGTGAAAGAGCGAATTGCCAACTGCCTAGCCAACTGGTTCGAGAGCCATCCAGACTGCTGGCTTCGTCATGTCGAACCCACTGGTGCTCCAGAGAAGTATGCAGACGCGTGCGAGATGACGGATAGTAAGTCAGCTCCTGACGAATGCCGGTACCATGGTTGTAGGGTTCATTACCATACCAGCGGTGAAAGCCGGTCAACAGCGTGCTTAGCTCCAAATCACCAAGCTGAAATTTGGGCCCGATGTGCACATTGGCCAAAGTATCGTCAAAGTCACCACCGCTGTAGTCGGTGCGATACAGATTTCCTCCTAACCGCAGCCTCGTGCGCTCCCCGATATGGGGCGTCCACTCCGCGCTGGTGTTTAACAGCATGCCAACCCCCGTTTGGCTCTGAGCATCTTCGGAAAGTTGAAAGGGCAGACCAAAAATACTGATCTCTTCAACACTGGGCGCAGCATTGATGTTGGTATCTGGGGCAAGCGCCACTGATATATCCCAGTTGAGTGTCTGGAGGTGCTTGATAGCAGCAAGGTAGCTATCAATATTGGCGTTAACTATCGCAGGCAGGTTACCACTGTGCGCAAAACGGAACTGACGACCTGCATCACGGTAGTCGCCGCTCTCGAATAGCGCCCGCCCCAGTTCCAGGCGAACGCGCACCGCCTGCGGGTCGCGTACCAATATCTCGCGGAAATAGTCACTTGCACTTTCATAGTCTTCCTCTCCCATGGCCAACATACCAAGCAGAAAGGCAATATCGTCGTTATTGGCAAAGTGTTCGCGCGCTTCAAGCAGAATTGCCTTGGCCTGCGCATTTTCGCCCTGCTCCATAAGGCGTGTGGCGGCCACGGCGGCTAAAGGAATTTCGCGATTGGTGTCGTTATTGCGCACAGGAGAATCAGCAGAAGAGGAACCAATAAAACACCAGCAAACCATAACGGTGGCGATAAAGCGGCAAACAGACATGAATAAGTCCTTATTCGGATGAGGAACAGACAAATGCGCCGTTATCTAATTGTAAAAAAGCCCCATCCGAACGGAAGGGGCAGTATGGCTAGCGTTTCTGATTAGTTTTTCTTAACGCCAAAGGAGCCGTATGCAGCGCTTCCATTGGGGTCTTTCACTGACCAAACGCCGGCTGCTTCTGCTGCCTCTGGGCCGTAGAAACGGCCACGCAGCTCACCTTCCGACTCAGTGCTCAAACTTGCAGCATTGCCGGGTGACGATATCACTTCGGTTATACCCGCAAAACGGTTGCCGCTATCATCAAGCCCCCCGGCGAGATTGATATCATTCCAGGGCAGGTCAGCAGCGTCAGTATCACGCTCTATGGCATTCATATTGGTCAAACTGCCGTTCAAAGTTTTATCTGCGAAGTTCACACTGAGATTCGCCTGACCAACCAAATCTCGGGCCAAACCATTATCGATAATCACAGTGCCACTCGTTGCCCCGCTGTACTCGGCCGAACCCGTCGTTGGCATATCCATAGAGTGAGTGTCATACCCACTAGCAAAGAAACTAGCGTCAGAGTCACCACCGCTGTTACGAATCAACCATTCGCCGAAAACCGCGTAGTTTAGGGAGCCATCAAGAAACTGCTGCGAATTACCCTCCATAGAACGCAGCTTAACGTCATTCTCTTCACCGTTAAAAAAGTCATAAGGCAGGTCATCTTCCGTAAAGTCTCTGTTTTCGACGCCGGCGATTGGCGCGTTCAAACGGATTCTTGACTGACCACCTGAATCATTAGGCAGGACTTCGATCATTGCTGCGTGATCTAGCACAGGCTGCTGGTTGATAGCGATACCACTGCTAGAAGGGGTTGCGTTTATGCTAACGCTGTCTAGGTGGAACACTTCCCCAACAGGTATGGCTTCGACAGGATTGATGGTCTTGTAGGTGAAGTCCTGCCCAGAATTAGCCCCACCGTCACCTGGGCCTGCATCCCCGCTATCTGAGCCAGTGCCGCCACCATCTGAGCCCGAATCACCACTGCTATCACCTGAGCCCGAACCACCTCCATCTGCCTGTTCTGGATCACTATCACTTTGATCTATGGGCTTGCTGGAGCTGCCGCTACTTGAACAACCGGCTACGGCAATAATGGACAGCACCAGAAGTGAGATTTTAAATACCGAGCCTTTATTATCAATAAGTTTCATATTGGTTTCCCCTTGCTTATACGATTTAGCTTCAGGCTCGAATTTATTGCTTATTAAGAAATGTCTTACTTGATTACTTTCTTAAAAAGCAATCAACCACTTAAAATCGACCCTAGCTAAACTGAAGTAAAGCACGCTCCCCTCGTGTAAAAATCACTCAAATGGGTGAAACATTTCAAAAACTCCCTCATAGCTCACCACTATCACTGTGGGGGAAAACAAAGTTCCATCAGAGCTTCAATCGTTGATTGGGTTCAACGTTAAAAGTGAGGTATATTTTGTATTTATTACGGCAGGAGGTAGGTCGTGTATAGCAAAGAAAAAACCACATCGACTCTACTGCATGCGCTCTACGACAACGTCACTTGTCCTCAAGGCTGGAACCTCTTCCTAGAGCATCTTGCCAGGCACTTTAACTCTCCTTCCGCCACGCTGCGCATCACCGATCGCGATAACCCTGTTGTCTATCAATCCTTCACCGCTGGCTTGGATCAAGGACTTGATTACAATCGAGAGGCCGTCGTATTTGACCCGTTCCGCATCCCTCTGGCTAACGGCCCATTAGGAAAAGTACATACCAGCACCGAGATTATTTCTGACCCCGCTTTTGAGCGCAGCGACCATTACCAATTATTTTTTCGACCCAATGGTAACTTTTACGCCATAGGCTCCCAGTTTGAGCGCAATGATTCATCTGCTATGCATATTGGTATACATCGACCGCGCAACCAGGGTGCGTTCACCCAGCTGGAGAAACATCGACTAGAAGATTTGAACGGGCATTTACGCCGTGTTGTTCAGCTAACAAGGCTTACCAGTCAGGTGCAGGTAGCATTAGCGCAAGCGCGAAATGCTTTTAACACCCTCCCCTTTGGGGTCTGGATGTTAGACTCAGAACTCCGCTGCCAATGGTTAAATCGCGTTGCTGAAGAGGCGCTTACTACGCACAGTTTCGGGCTACACCAGCGTAATAACTATTTAACTATCAAGCAGAGTAAAGCCAGTGCGGCACTTAATCAGGCAGCACACAAGCTAAAAAAAGGCGAGAGCCAGTGCGAAAGCATTCGTTTAAGCACCCCAGGCGCATCGCTGGTACTGTTTTGTAACCGAGAAGCTCTGTCCCCTTTTTTGAATGTGAGCCACTCGACGACCATTATTGCCTTTTTACTTGACCCGCAAAGGGTTACTCCTCTTGACCATACACGTCTTAAGCACCTTTACGCATTGACAGGGGCAGAGTTGCGACTGATTGATCTTTTAATGCGCGGCCTGGACTTGACTGAGGCGAGCGCCTGCCTGCATGTAACGACACACACCACTCGCTCGCAATTAAAGTCAATCATGCAAAAAACAGAGGTTACTCGCCAGGCTGAACTCATCAGGAAGCTACTGCTCAGCGTAGGGATGGTTCATCATTATGAATGACAATAAAGTGAGAACTCATCGTCTTCCGAGGCAAGATAGCCGTTTATTGAACGTCGTGGACGCTGGCCCCATAGATGCACCGGTTTGGTTTTACTGTCACGGCATTCCTGGTTCCAGCAACGAAGTATTCATGGCCTCAGAGGCAGGTCAGGCTGGGGAAGTTCGGCTAATTGCCATTGATCGTCCAGGGTATGGTGGTTCCACACCGCTGCAGCGCTACAGTTTGGCCGAGCATAGCGATGACATCTGGGCCTTAGCGGATCATCTACAGATTAAGGAACTCTCTCTCTTAGGCTTTTCAGGCGGCGGAGTGTTTGCTATGGCCGCTGCGCTAGCCCTTAAAAACAGGATTAAAGAACTGATCCTAGTGGGAACACCTTGTGTACCGCTGCATAACTCGTCTTTCAAGCACGCGGGAGAACTTACTGCTGAAGTATGGCGTGACGCACTAGTGGCCCCGCACGATTTAGCCTCCCGGCTGGCAACATTAACGACCAACAGCGAACTACTAGCTGCCACTTTGATGAACTCTCTAAGCGACGGGGAGCAACGGATCCTGAACACTACAAGGGCATATACAGCATTCCAAAAAAATCTGATAGCCGCAACACAACAAGGCGCCATAATAGCGGCTGACAGTATGGTTAGGGATACGCAATTGATGATACAGAATTGGCCATTTAACTTAGAAAAATTGGCGACACCTGTAGAGATTTTTCACGGTAAACACGATGAGTTAGTTCATCTTGCCCATGGCCAAGCACTGGCATCGGCTATCCCTGATGCTACCCTGACTGTACTGCCTCACTCAGGTCATTTCGACACGTTGCTTAACGTCTTCGAGCTCAGAAACTTGCACAATTAGAGCAGCTAGATACTTCAGTGAGGTTCGCTATAACACATCGACAGGCCTTAAAATGTCTTAGCGGCTGGGCAGCGAGATGTCATCAATGCAATTGAGTAATGCTTCTCATCAACCACCTCGATGCGCTTAAGATAACAAAACCAATTGTTAAGAGGCATCTAATGAAAAGATTTGCTGCTGCGTGGCTGGCTATTTTAATGTCATTTGATACCTGGGCAGTGGAAAGCAGCCTGGATATCGTTGCGCCCTGGGAAATTGATGGCGTTGACCCGACCACATCAGGGTATGTCTTTAGCCGTATGCGAGTGGCCGAAACGCTGGTGGATACCGACAACCAGGGCCGATTAGCGCCGGGCCTGGCAAGCAGTTGGGAAGTCTCTGACGTCGGCCTTGAATGGCGCTTTACCTTGCGCGATCACGCTCACTTTCATGATGGCTCAACCGTAACCGCCAAGGCGGTAGTCAACAGTTTAGAAGCCGCCATTGCCAAACCCGGCATACTGGATACAGCGCCTATTGCCAGCGTCGAAGTCGATGGTGATGACGTCGTCATCAGGCTGGAAAGCGCCTTTGCGCCCCTACCCGCGCTATTGGCGCACTCGACAACGCTGATTCTCGCCGAAGCCGCCTATGCCGAGAATGACGACGTCACTCAGATGATCGGCAGCGGGCCCTATCAGGTCGAAGAGTTGAGCCCGCCTCAGCGTATGACAGTGACTCGCTTTGACGATTACTGGGGCGGCGCCCCTGACATAGAAGCCGCTAGCTATTTAGCGGTGAGCCGTGGTGAAACCCGCGCGCTGATGGCGGAAAGCGGCGATGCGGATATCGTTTTCACCCTTGACCTCGCCAGCCAAGCGCGCCTAAAACGCAACGACAACCTCTCCATATACAGCGAGCCACTGCCACGCACCATCATGCTCAAGCTCAATGCAGGCCACCCGTTCCTTGAGGATAAACGCGCCCGCCAAGCCCTTAGCTTGGCTATTGATCGAGCAGACATTGCCACCGATTTGCTACGCACACCACAGGCAGCAGCGGCAGAATTATTTCCCGCGAGTCTAGGTGCTTGGCATATTGGCCTTGATCCTTCCAGCGGCCACGATATTGAAAAAGCGCGAGCGCTACTGGTCGAACTGGGCTGGGAGAAGGGGGCAGATGGCCTGCTGGCACGCAATGGTCAGCCGTTTAAGCTGACCCTGCTCACCTTAGCTGACCGCCCCGAGCTACCGCTGGTGGCGAATGCCCTACAGCGCCAGTGGCATGAACTGGGGGTTGAGCTTGGAATTACCGTAGGCCATGCCAACGCGATCGCTTCAAGCCACCGTGATGGCAGTTTAGAGGTGGGGCTAATGGGCCGAAATTACGGTTTGGTGCCCAATCCACTCGTTACATTACTCGATGATATGGGTAGCGACCCAGACAACATGGGCGGTGACTGGGGTACCATGAATTGGAACGATGACGAGGTGGCTAAGTGGCTGGACACCCTGCGTCAATCCACCGATCAGCAGGAATTCAACGACTTGGCACCGTTAGTGGCGGAGCGGTTACATCAACAGATGCCGCTGATCCCGGTGGCTTGGTATCAGCAAACGGCCGCCGTTAGCGATAAGGTTGAAGGCTTTAGCATCGATCCGCTAGAGCGCAGTTACCGCATTGATCAGATGGAGTGGGCGGAATGAGCCGGCTGATCGAATAGGCCCGAAAACAAGCCTGCCCGGTGATGCTGGTCAGCCACGACCCGGCGCTGATTGCGAAGGTAGGTGATCGGCAGTGGGCATTGGCGGTTTAGGCGAAAGCGGCAATTGCCCCGTTGGAATATGCTCTTTGATAAACGCTAAAAACGCCTGGGTTGCGCTCGGCAAGGTGCGTTTAGCCAGGGTCTGGACTTCGATAAAGCGCGAGTCCATGCCCTGATCGCGGATAGGAATCGCGACCACACGCTGTTGCTGAATGCGGTAACGAACGGAAATCTCACCGGCAAGCGCCACTCCACCCCCCAGCATGGCGAAATTAATCAGCGCTTCGGTATAGTCGCTGCTAAAAATGGATTCAAACGCTAGGTTTTGACGGCTACAACAAATATCAAACAGCTGACGCAACGTCGTTTCAGGTGAAGGTAGCGCCAACGGGTAGCGCTGAAGTTGCGCCAGCGATATCTGCTTTTTGGCGGCCAACTCATGGTCTGGGGAGACCAGCGCCATAATCGGCGCGGGCTGCCTCAGGGCGACATTTATATCCGCCTCAGGCTTGAGGCTAAAGGTAATGCCTATATCGGCCTCGCCCTCTCTGACATGGCGGGTAGCTTCCGAAGGCGAGCCCACCATTAAGTGGAAGTTAATACCGCTGTAACGCTTGCGAAAGGCGGCAATGGCGGCAGGCAAAAAATCCACCGCAAAGCCTTCTGAACTCGCTAGACGAACTTTTCCTCGCTGCAACCCACGCAGTGCCAGCATTTCACTGCCTACCCGGTCAGCTTCAAGCTGCATATGCCGAGCATGTACCGCCAGCAGTTCGCCTGCGGCACTCGGCACCATGCCGCGCGCACGGCGTTCAAACAGCAGCGTATCTAACTCGCTCTCCAGCCGGGCAATCTGCCGACTGATCGCCGAAGGCGCCACATTTAGCTTCCCCGAGGCCTCACTGATGGAGCCGCAGCGAACCACTTCTAAAAAATAGCGTAACGCCGTTTCTTGTAGCACGCGTGGATTCATAAAGACTCCCTTCGTCACAAACATTGCCGAAACGGCAATGATAAATTCTAAACATTGCACTGGCGGCATGACTAATCAATAGCTTAGTTTTAACTCAGTGGGCAAACCATTTAACAACATTAAAGCCCGCTGGTACGCCAAACGCTCATAACCTTTCTCAGTAAAAAATAACGAGGTATGACATGCATCCACAACGCAAACTCGCTCGGGCTGTTTCCGCTTGGGCAACTTCCATCACCTTACTCGGCTGTGCGACGTCGGCCATGGCGGGCAAGGCCAACGACACCCTGGTCTATGCCTCTGACAGCGAACCCGAGAATGTTAGCCCCTACCACAACAACCTGCGCGAAGGGGTGATTCTTGCTCATTTGGCTTGGGACACGCTGATCTATCGCAACCCTGAAACCAACGAGTATGAGCCGCGCTTGGCGACCGAGTGGGAGTGGGTCGATGACTCGACCTTGGATCTTGTACTTCGCGAGGGCGTGACCTTTCACAACGGCGAGGCCTTCGACGCCGACGATGTGGTCTTCACCTTCAACTATGCGGTATCACCCGAGTCACGGGTGGTGACACGCCAGAATGTTGACTGGATAGAAAGCGTCGAGAAACTGGATGACTATCAGGTGCGCATCCACCTCAAAGAGCCTTTCCCCGCAGCCCTTGAGTACCTTTCCGGCCCAATGCCAATTTACCCCGATGAGTATTTCCAGGAAGTCGGTATTGAGGGCTTTAGCCGCGAGCCCGTAGGCACCGGCCCTTACCGAATTACCAACGTCCGCCCTGGGGATGGCGTCAGCCTGACGCGCTTTGACAATTACTTTGCCGACAGCCCCATTGGACAACCCGAGATCGGTAATATCGAGTTCAAGGCCATTGCCGATGCGGACTCACGTATGGCGCAATTAATGTCAGGGCAAGTCGATTGGATTTGGCGTGTACCGGCTGATCAAGCCGAGTCGTTAAGCGGTATGCCGCAGCTTAGCGTGCTTGGTGGCGAAACCATGCGGGTGGGTTATATCGGGCTGGATGCCGCAACACGGGAAGATTCACCGCTAAATGACCTTCGCGTGCGCCAAGCCATCAATCATGCGATGAACCGGGAAGGGCTCGCTAACGACCTAGTGCGCGGCGGCAGCCAGCCCCTCTACGCCCCCTGCTTCCCGACGCAGTTTGGCTGTGAAACGCAAGACGTTATTGAGTATGAGTACGACCCTGAAAAAGCCCGTGAACTACTCGCTGAGGCGGGTTACCCCGACGGCTTTGACGTTGACCTGCATGCCTACCGTGAACGGGATTACGCCGAAGCAATGATTGGCGATCTACGCGCCGTAGGTATCAATGCCAACCTGCGTTTTATGACCTCCCCCGCGCTGTTGGAGCTCCAGCGCAACGGTCAAACCGATATGTCGTTCAAAGCCTGGGGCTCCTTCTCGATTAACGATGTCTCGGCGTTCGTCAGCGTCTACTTCACAGGCGGCATTGACGATCTCTGGCAGGACACCCAGGTGCAGGAGTGGCTGCAGGTCGCCGACACCTCGGTAGATCCTGATGTGCGCTTAGAGCACTACCAAAAAGCGTTCGCCCGCATCTCCGAGCAAGCGTACTGGGCGCCGCTATTCTCCTACTCCACCTATTACGCCCACACCGCTGATCTTGAGTTCACTGCTTACCCTGACGAACTACCGCGCTTTTACGAGGCAAGCTGGAAGTAACGGCGTGATGTTTGAACTATCGGCAGCCGTGGCGCTTCCCACGGCTAGCCTTCTACGGCGAAGGGGTGATGCTTTATGTGGGCATTTGTTTTCAAGCGCACGCTAATAGCGCTTAGCGTCGCTCTGACTATTTCGGTTCTCTGCTTTAGTCTGCTGCAGCTCTCGGGTGACTTGGCGCTCTCCATTGGCGGCCCCGAGGCCACCGCCGAACAGGTAGAACAAATCCGCGTTGATTACGGCCTGGACCGCCCGGTGATTCAGCAATTTACCACTTGGCTGTGGGGAGCCGTGCAGCTCGACTTTGGGCGTTCATATTACTACCAAAGCGAGGTAATGGATCTAGTCGTTGAGCGACTACCGGTGACGATGACCCTAGGAATATTGGCCTTGGCGATTGCGCTGGGCGTGTCTATTCCCCTCGGTGTGGTCGCCGCGCTCAAACGTGGCAGCTGGATAGACCGTATGGCCATGGCGATTGCGGTCACCGGCCAGGCAATGCCCAACTTCTGGTTTGGCTTAACGCTGATCATCGTGTTTGCTGTCAAGCTGCAGTGGTTTCCAGCCGCAGGTAGCGATAGCTGGCAAGGCTTTGTGCTACCGGCCGTTGCACTGGGCTATTACGCCACCCCCGCCATGATGCGCCTGACCCGCAGCGGCATGCTGGAGGTGCTAGAGGCCGATTACATTCGCACCGCACGGGCCAAAGGGCTGCGCACCGGCACGGTTATCTTCAAACACGCCTTGCGCAATGCGGTGATTCCGGTGGTCGCGCTGGCCGCCGTGGAGCTCGGGTTTATGCTCGGCGGGTCAGTGGTTATCGAAACCGTGTTTTCACTACGCGGGCTGGGGCAGTTGGCGTGGAACGCTATTTCACGCAATGACTATCCGGTCGTTCAGGCCATCGTACTGATCATTGCGCTGTTCTATATCGTGTTGACGCTGCTGGCCGACATTCTCAACGCAGCCCTCGACCCACGCCTGCGCGCGCGCTAACGGAGAACACCATGACAGACTCTCTTACCCCATCGGCTACCGCGCTACAAAGCCAATTACCTCCTGCTTGGCAGACGCGTCTATGGCGCAGCACGCTCAATAATCGCAGCCTGGCCATCGGCCTCTTAATCATTGCCTCGTTGGGGATTGTGGCGCTTCTAGCACCGTGGCTGGCTCCCCATGATCCCTACTTACAGGACACCGCTAATCGCATGGTGCCGCCTTTTTGGCACGACACCGGTAGCTGGACGCACCCCTTAGGTACCGACCGCCTTGGCCGCGACTACCTGAGCCGCCTTATCTTTGGCGCGCGAATTTCGCTGTTTATTGGGTTGGTGGTCGCGCTGATTTCCGGCCTGATTGGTACCACTCTGGGGGTCTTGGCGGGCTACTTTGGTGGTCGCGTTGATGCGGTGGTGAGTTACCTGCTGACCACCCGCCTGGCCATGCCCGTGGTATTAGTGGCGCTGGCCATGGCCTCGCTGATCGGCGGATCAATGCTAACCGTTACGCTACTGCTAGGGCTGCTGCTATGGGATCGTTTCGCAGTCGTCGCCCGCTCGGCCACCCAGCAGTTGCGCGATGCCGAGTATGTGCAAGCCGCCCAGGCGTTGGGATGCCCTCTGCCCTACATTCTGTTACGCGAAGTGCTTCCTAACATTGCAGGCGCCTTGATTGTCGTCGCCACCCTTGAGGTCGCCAACGCCATTTTGCTCGAAGCAACGCTGTCATTTCTAGGTATGGGTGTGCAGCCACCCTCGCCCTCCTGGGGGCTAATGATCGCCGAAGGCAAAACCTATATGTTCTTTCAGCCCTGGGTGATTACGATCCCCGGCGGCGCGCTGTTTATGTTAGTGCTGGCGATTAACTTGCTGGGTGATGGACTGCGCGATCTCAGCGCACCGGGAGGCCGCAATGAGTAATCTATCAACCGCTGAGCGTTCTACTGAGCCCACCTCGCCTCTACTGACGGTTAAACAGCTGCGCGTCGACTTGCCCGTGGCAAAGGGCACCCTTCACGCGGTACGGGGTATCGACTTTCACGTTGAGCGTGGAGAAATGCTCTGTCTTGTAGGTGAGTCAGGCTGTGGTAAATCCATGACCTCACTGGCATTAATGGGCCTGCTACCGGGCAAGGCGCAGATAAACGCCGATTGCCTCAACTTTGACGGTGTCAATCTGCTCACGGTTTCTGAGCGCGAACGCAGCAATTTACGCGGTGCACGCATGGCGATGATTTTTCAGGAACCCATGACCGCACTCAACCCCGCCTACACCTTGGGCAATCAGCTCTGCGAAGCCCTGCTCCGTCATCAGCGGGTGTCACGTAAAGCGGCCCATGACCGCGCCCTCTATTTGCTTGAACGAGTCGGCATTAGCGCTGCAGAAGAGCGCATGCGCCAATATCCCCACCAGCTTTCGGGCGGGTTGCGCCAGCGGGTGATGATCGCCATGGCACTCATGTGTGAGCCCGATTTGATCATCGCCGATGAACCCACCACGGCATTAGATGTGACGATTCAGGCGCAAATTCTGCACCTGCTACGCGACTTACAGCAGGAGTTTGGCACGGCGATCATTTTCATCACCCACGACTTGGGTGTCGTTGCGCGTATTGCCGACCGGGTCGCCGTGATGTATGCCGGCGAAGTGATTGAAACCGCCTCTGCACAGGCGCTCTTTAAAGCCCCCAGCCATCCCTATACCCAAGGTTTGTTGCGCTGCATACCGACGCCCGGCAAGACACTGCCAGGCAGTCGTTTGCAGGCGATCCCAGGCGTAGTGCCCAGCTTGGTAGGCAAGATCGAGGGCTGCGCCTTTTGCAATCGCTGCGATCAAGCGGATGAGCGGTGCCAGACCACGCCCCCCTTACAGGCAGTGGCAGGCGAGCACTTTTCACGCTGCCACTTTGCCCATCAGCTAGCCAGCCCAGCGCCACTAAACGATCAGGAGGTAACGTCATGACAAGCACCCCCTCTCCTGCAAACGGTATGGATCCTCTTGCCCTGGAACTCTGCGCGCTGTCTAAAACGTTCAAACTGGGCGGTGGCATGCTACATAAGCCGCAAACCTTAAAAGCCGTTAATGAGGTATCGCTACGCGTTCCCCGCGGCCAGGTGATGGGGCTGGTGGGCGAATCGGGCTGTGGCAAGAGCACCTTGGCCAAGATGCTGCTGGGGCTGACACCCCCTAGTTCGGGCGATGTGCTGATCAATGGCAAAGCGATTGTTAACGCTAACCAAAAGGCACTGGCCCGGCATATACAGCCGATCTTCCAAGACCCTTACTCGTCGCTTAACCCACGCCAGCGGATTGCTCAGATCGTTGGTCTACCGCTACGTATTCATGCGCTAGGCACGCCCCGTGAACAGGCAGCGAAGGTCGATCAGATGCTTGACCTGGTCGGCCTACCCAAACGCGCCGCCCAGCAATACCCCGGGCAAATGTCAGGGGGTCAGCGCCAGCGAGTGGCGATTGCCAGAGCGCTGATTATGCGCCCTGATCTGGTGATTTGTGACGAACCCACTTCCGCGCTGGATGTATCGATCCAGGCGCAGATCCTCAATCTACTGCTCGACCTTAAAGATGAGTTTGGCCTTACCTACCTGTTTATTAGCCACGACCTCGCCGTGGTCGAACATCTCGCGGACCGGCTCGCGGTCATGTATCTAGGCCAGATTGTCGAAGAGGGTACCCGTGAGCAAATCTTCACCTCACCACGCCACCCCTATACCCAAGCGCTACTCGCTTCCGCGTTGACCCCGGAGCCAGGTTTAGGCGTGCCCGACATAGGCCTGGGGGCAGGTCAGCCCGACCCCACCCAGCCGCCCTCAGGCTGCGCTTTTCACCCCCGCTGCCCAATCGCTCAACCGCAATGCTCAGAGCAGACACCCAAGTTGAGCGCTATGAAGCATCCTTCCGGTCAAGCTTTTGGCAAGGGCAGCCAGGCGCGTGTCGCCTGCCACCTTGCCTAAACATATTTAATCAATATTTAACGTTAAAAGGAGTGCCTATGACGCGCCAACACGCCTTAGATCATGCCAAAGCTTACTTTGACAGCGGCGATTTTTATGACCAGCTTGCCCCGCGCATTGCCATCCGCAGCGAAAGCCAGGAATCGAATAGACAGGAAGAGCTTCACCGCTACCTTACTGAACAGATCATTCCGGATATTGAGCAGCTCGGTTTTAGCTGGGACATTGTTGATAACCCGGCTGAAGGGTTTGGGCCGTTTCTGCTTGCTGAACGCCTTGAGCCAGAAGCCTCGTTCAGCGTATTAACTTACGGCCATGGCGATGTCATCCGCGGCTATGACGACCAATGGGCTGAAGGTCTTTCGCCCTGGAAAATCACCCAGCAAGGGGATCGCTGGTACGGACGTGGCACGGCGGATAACAAAGGCCAGCACACCATCAATTTAGCCGCACTGGGCTGCGTGCTGAAAGCAAACAATGGGCGCCTGGGCTATAACGTTAAGCTGGTGCTGGAAATGGGCGAGGAGACGGGCTCCCCTGGCTTAAAAGAGATCTGCCACCGCTACCGTGACCGCCTCGCCGCCGATGTGTTTATTGGCTCAGATGGGCCGCGTTTGAATGCCGACGCTCCCACGCTGTTTTTAGGTTCACGGGGTTCCTTCAATTTCGACCTTAAACTCCAGGCCCGTGAAGGCGCTCACCACTCGGGCAACTGGGGTGGCGTATTAAAAAACCCGGCGGTGCGTCTGGCCAATGCACTTGCCACACTGGTGGATGCCAACGGCGTTATTCAAATCCAAGGCCTACGGCCTGACCCAATACCCGAAGCCGTGCGTAAAGCGCTCGCCGCATTGGAAGTCGGCGTCGGCGACAATGCCCCCACTATCGACACTGACTGGGGTGAGCCAGGACTATCGCCCGCTGAACGACTGTTTGGCTGGAACACCTTAGAAGTGCTCGCCATGAAGGCGGGCAACCCGGATGCCCCGGCCAATGCTATTCCGCCAACGGCCTATGCCCACTGCCAACTGCGTTATGTGGTGGGCAGCGACCAGGACAATTTTCTCGTCCATTTACGCCATCACCTGGATCAACACGGCTATCACGATATTGAGGTAAGCGCTGCGCGCATGTCGCAAATGGCGGCGACACGACTCGATCCTGAAGACCCCTGGGTGGGCTGGGCGTTGGCCTCTATGCAACGCTCCACCCATAAAACGCCGACGCTGCTACCCAACTTAGGCGGCTCGTTACCCAACGATGTGTTTGCCGAAACCCTGGGCTTACCCACGCTATGGGTTCCACACTCCTACCCCTCCTGCTCCCAGCACGCGCCTGACGAACACCTATTGGGGAGCATCGCTTCAGAGGCACTGATCTTAATGGCGGGGCTATTCTGGGATTTGAGTGACCAAGGATCAGACATCATGAGAGAGAAAACCTTATGCAAGACGAACTAACCCGACAGGTTTGCGCGTGGCTGGAAGGCCAGCAGCAGGCGATGCAAGATTGCCTTGAGGCGTTGGTCAATATCGACTCCAACAGCTATGACAAAGCGGGTACCGATGCGGTTGCCGACCTGATCACTCAGTGGCTTGAGCAGGATGGCATCATGGTTATACGCCACCAGCGCCCTGACTCAGGCGATATTTTGGAAGCTCATCTGGGGGAAACGGGTCAAGGCCATGTCTTACTCATGGGCCACCGGGATACGGTTTTCCCCACCGGCACGGTGGCGGGCCGAGGCTATACCCAGCAAGACAATATCGGCTTTGGTCCTGGCGTCGCCGATATGAAAAGCGGCCTGGTGATGAACTGCTTTGTTATGCGTGCGCTAAGCCGCCTGCCCACCTGCCCCCTACCCGTTCGCGCCCTGTTTACCGCCGATGAGGAAATTGGCTCGCCGGATGGGCGGGCGTTTATCGAAGCGGCTGCCCAGGGGGCACGCGTCGCCTTAAATGTCGAGCCAGGGCGGGTCAGCGGCAATGTGGTGACGGGCCGCAAAGGGGGCGCAGGTTTCTTAATCGAAGTCACTGGCAAGGCCGCCCACTCGGGCGTTAGCCATGCCGATGGCGCCAGCGCGATAGAAACACTCGCTCGAAAAATCATCAAGCTGCATGCGTTAACCGACTATGAGGCAGGCATCACCACCAATGTGGGCACCATCACCGGAGGCGTGTCACGCAATACCGTCGCGCCTTTCGCGTCGGCACAGTTGGACACTCGTTTTGTTACCACCGCCCAGCGTGATCATCTGTATAAAGCCATTGAGGCGATTATCGCGGAACCCGACGTTCCCGGCACTCTGGCGACCATAGAACAAACCTCTGAATTTTATCCTCTCGAAGCGCGTATGAGCAGCGCGCTGTTTGAGCTTTATCAGGTTCAGGCTAAGGCGATCGGGTTTGCTGTTGACGGCGAATTCACTGGCGGTTGTTCTGATGCGGGCTGGACGGCCAGCCTGGGCATTCCCACTCTGTGCGGTCTTGGCCCTGTCGGCGCAAAAATGCACACTGACGAAGAGTACTGTTTGCTGGACACACTGGTGCCGCGCACTCAGGCACTCGCTGCTACGTTATTGAATTTGCACGATGTATCCTTTGCTTCGGCACGTTAAATTGGCAATGTAACTGCTAGCCAACTACCTTGAGTAAGCAACGCTGCTACAGCGTTTCCATGGATTCGGAAGGAGATCAACATGCGCTATTCAACTATACGTTTCTCAACACCGCTTACCGCTATTGCCGCCTCGCTGCTGCTCGCCACCTCAGCGGCACAAGCCAATGAAACGCTTGATGTCGAGATGCATAAAGTCAGCACCGAGGGTAATGAAGAATCAATCGGTACCGTATCCCTTGAGCATACGGATCACGGCTTACTGCTGACACCTTCGTTGACGGGCCTTGAGCCTGGGGTCTACGGTTTTCACGTTCACCAGAATGCCAGCTGTGATCCCGCCGAGAATGACAGTGGCGAGATGACCGCGGCCCTGTCGGCTGGCGGACACTATGACCCTGAGGAAACCGGCACTCACCAAGGCCCCTATGGAGAAGGTCATTTAGGCGACCTACCGGTGCTAACGGTTAATGAAGATGGCGAAGCCAATCTCCCCGTCTTGGCGCCGCGCTTGAGCATGGAAGATATGCCTGGCCGCAGCTTGATGATTCACGAAGGCGGCGACACCTACACAGATGAGCCACACCTGGGCGGTGGTGGTACCCGCATGGCCTGTGGAGTCGTGGAGTCCTAAACGTCAGCGATCACCTTGATCAGATGAAACGGGCAGCCTCTAGGCTGCCCGTTTTTTTGCTTACCGCCCACTAAAGTCTAACTGTGATTTTACAACGCTTATCTGTACATTCAGCCCTGCTAAAGAAGTGCCTGCTTGCATGCTCAACGGCATGCTCGCCCATCCCCTCACTGCGCTAGGTACCTTAGATGATCACCTTTATCGTATCGATCCTGCTGCTGATAGCGGGCTACTTTACCTATGGGAAATTCGTTGAGCGTGTGTTTGTCACTGACCGCAAGCGTCAGACGCCCGCTTTCAGCATGCGCGACAACATCGACTATGTGCCGATGAACACTACGCGCAATTCACTCATTCAGTTATTAAACATTGCCGGTGTCGGCCCTATTTTTGGCCCGATTCTCGGCGCTCTGTATGGGCCAGTGGCGTTTGTGTGGATTGTGATTGGCTGCATCTTTGCCGGTGCAGTGCACGACTACCTGACCGGTATGATCTCGATTCGCAACCACGGCGCACACTTACCTCAGCTGGCCGGCAAGTTTCTGGGTAAAGCGATGAAGCACGTCGTCAATGGCTTCGCGATCTTGCTGCTGTTGTTAGTCGGCACGGTATTTGTGACCTCCCCCGCGGCGCTGCTGGCCAATATGACCTCACTGTCGCTGACGCTGATCATTGTTGCCATTTTTATTTACTACCTGATCGCCACGCTGCTGCCGATTGATAAGGTCATTGGCCGTATCTACCCCTACTTTGGCGCCCTGCTGCTGTTCAGCGCTGCAGGTATCGGTATTGGCCTGGTTGTCACCGGCGCTCCGATCCCCGAGCTCTCGTTCCAGAACATGCACCCTGATGCCGCGCCAATCTTCCCGCTGCTGTTTTTAACCATCTCCTGTGGCGCACTTTCCGGTTTTCACGCCACTCAAACGCCGATTATTTCGCGCACCACGCAAAACGAAACCAACGGGCGCAAAATCTTCTACGGCATGATGATCACCGAAGGCATTATCGCGATGATCTGGGCGGCCGCCGCCATGAGCCTGTTCTACGGCGACCAGTCACTCTCTGATGTACTCGCTGCTGGTGGCCCTGCCGCGGTGGTCAGCGAAGTATCTACCACCATGCTGGGCGCGATCGGCGGCACCCTGGCGGTACTCGGCGTTATTGTGCTGCCGATCACCTCGGGCGATACCGCTTTCCGCAGCGCGCGAATGATTATTGCCGACTACATCAAGATCGATCAGAAGCCGATTGTGAAGCGTGTCATGGTTGCCCTGCCACTGTTTGTGGTCTCCTACGCCTTAACGCATATGGACTTCACACTGCTGTGGCGCTACTTCTCCTGGGCCAACCAAACCACCGCCGTGATCGCGCTGTGGGTAGGCACCATGTACCTGGTGCTGTCGCGTAAGCCTCACTGGATTACCTCGATCCCAGCCACCTTTATGACCATGGCAACGTTCACCTACTTAGCCTACGCGCCGATCGGTTTTGGTCTGCCGCTGCAGCTAAGCTATGTGGTGGCGGCACTGGGCACACTGATCTGCATTGCACTATTTATGAAACGTGTCCGCCGCCTCAGCCGCGCCACTTTTGCGGTGGATGAGCCGGTTCCAAGCCAGTTCACAGGCAGCAGTGAGGCGCTTGCAGTTAAATAGCGAGACGCTGCATACGCCATCAAAAAGGGCACGCACCAACCACATAATTGTGTTTGATGCGTGCCCACGCTTTTCTCTCAACTCTTTTATCCTGCCTCCTCTCTCCCACTCACCGTGTTTATGGCTTCCGTGCTGCTGAAATATAGAGTAAGTAATACAGGGAGGGGGCTACTCCAGCGGTATCGACCAGAAGTAGGTCTCGCCACTGCTATCGTCAACACCGTCGTTGTCGCTGACCAGCCAGGCATGGCCCTGCTCATTGATGGCCATCCCTTCAATCTTGTCCACCACAAAGCCGTTATAGCTGGCCAAGTCGGGAATCAGGTCGCGCACGAGGTGTTTCTCAACCACCGGTAGCTCACCGCCTAGTGGCGCTGGCGTCAGGCCTTCCAAAGCGACCCGGGTCACTTGCTTGACCTGGACATCTGCGCCGATACGGTTGTCGCGCTCAATCAGATAGAGGTTGCCTTGGTAGGCGGTAATCTCAGAAAGGCCTACCCAGCCCCCATCAACACGCTCCAGCGGGTAGTGAACAGCGTCCCACTCGCCACTGTCGAGATCGTAGCGCAGCAGTTTAGCCATGCCTTCGGGGTCATCCTTCCAGGGACGCTGCACCGCCAGCCAAAGCTGATGATCGATCCGGGTAACGCCCTCCAATCCCCACTTGAGTGCCTGCTGGGCGAGCACCTCGGGTAGCGCAATGCCCTGGTCAATCTCGCCGTCAGCGCCAACATGATAGAGGGTGTTGGCAAGCCCTTTGTCGTTCCCCTCGGAAGCGACCCAGAAACCACCTTCGCCATCGGTAGTGATGCCTTCCATATCAAGCCCCAGCGCAGGCTCACCCTCACGGGTGACCTCCAGCGCAGCGGTAATCCGCGCGGGTGACGTGGAGGGATCAATGGTAAAAATGCGCGGCTGGGCGCTGTAGAAGCTGTCGTTGACTGCATAGAGCACGTCATCAGCGGCGACCATGCCAGACAGCGCCCCCCAGCCGATCAGTTCATCGGCGCCCGCGGAGGTCAGCGTGGGGTAGACCGCTGGCGCATCCTGGTACTGGTAGATCATGACATGGGAGCGCGGGCCGCCCTCTTCGCCCAGATCCGTCTCATTGGCGGTAGCGAGCAGGCCGCGGCTGGGAATCGCCACCGCGCCTTCCGGGGAAAGCCCTGAAGGAAGTAACTGGGTGAGCTGCGGTTCGGCAGGGTTGCTGACGTCGTAAACACCCACCAGCGAACCCCGCTCGGAGAGCAGGAATACATAGGGCGTGCCATCAAAAACAGCAAACTCCATCCCCTCCGGCTCACTGCCCTTGGCATCCGAGCGCTTATCGGGGTAGTGGCCAACCTCAATCACGGCATGCTCGAAATCCGCCCCAGACTCATACACTAAGCGGCCGCTTTTATGGAAGATACTCCAGCCCCGGGAGCCACCATCCATATCGCCCTCGTTGGCAATGGCAAAGTGATCGCTGTCAATCCACTGCAGCGCATCCGGCTCGCGCAGGCGCTGAGTCTGCTGCTCGTTAAAGATCAGTGCACCGTCGTCGCTGGCATCAATCCCGTCCAGATCCACCGACCCGGCGCTGAAGTGCGACACCACTTTGCCGCTGTCGTCGATCACCGCCAAGTGGTTATTCTCTTGCAGGGTGACTGCAATCTCACCCAAGGCATTGATATCCGTAAACTCCGGTTCGGGATCCTCAGGAGCGATCTCGGCAAGCCCGGTCACGTCGGCGTAGAGCAGACTGTTACAGTTAACTTCTCCCGCACCGTTGATCTCCACCAAGGCGACAGAGCCGCCGGGCATCTGCGGCACACGGCCGTCGCCGGCGTCTTCATCGCGCTCGTTCTCAATAGCGACGGCGACGAAACGCCCCTCGGGCGCCGCTGAGGCCGCCACACTGTCGGGCTGGCCTTTCAAGGGGCAGGAGGCCAGTATTTCACCGCTCTCGATATCGATGGTGAGCAATTGCCCGGAAGGCTCGCTGTAAGAGACCGAGGTATTCACCCCGGCATAGGCGATATTGCCGAGCACTGTCACCGCGGTGGGCTCGCCACCGACATCAATACTGCCCAGCGGCTGCGGATTAGCGGGGTCGCTAATGTCAATGCGCCCAATCACGCCCAGCGGGCTGTCCGAGTAAACCAGCGTCATACCATCGCCTGAGGCAGCGATAATTTCCGCCGAGGTTTCGCGACTACGGTCTTCGCCCTCCGCCATGTTACTGGGGATAGCGAAGCTGGCAATGCGATTAAAGTGCTTATCCGCAGCGCTGACCGAATGTGAAGCGGCCAGGGTAATAGCGAGCGCCAATAGTGAGGGTGTGCGTGTGAATGTCATAATGAAGGTTGATTCCTTGCCTGAGCCGAAGAAACATCTGATTAAGTCATTAAACGTGCAGCATCAACTGGACTATCAAACAGCATGACCGTGTCAGGCTTATGACATTCGAAGAGCGGGGGAGCCGAAAGCGCCATCAGGCTTGAGATGTCGTAGAATAAACAAAGCCAGTCAGTGAGTACTGACTGGCTGCTTTCTAACAAGGGCCTGTTGACGCTTGATCGCGAACCACACAAAACGAAACCCATGGGCGAAAATCTTCTACGCCATAATAATCATCTAAGGCATTATCGCAATGATCTGGGTGGCCGCGGTGATAGGCCTGTTCTATGGCGATCAAACCTTTCCTGTGTACTTTTTGCAACGTAAGCGGCTACGCCGCACCGGGCTATTTACGAAGAACGTCACTGTCGTCACTTACTAGGCGTCCAGTATATAAACCTGCTGCCCCCGTACATCAACCTCCACGCTGCTTAGCCGCTGCCCAAGACATGGCCCTGCGACACATTCACCATCTTCTTTTCGAAACAAAGCGTTATGGGCGAAGCAAGTAATATACTCACCGCTGCTACTGAGAAATTTGTCTTTTTTCCAGCCCATGCGTGCCCCCGAAACATGTGGGCAAGCATTTTGATACGCGACGACTAAATCATCATCCAACCGAAGCACAAAAACAGTGTCTCGCCCCGTATTTAAAGGGTCAAACCCGGGTGACTCGCCTGGTGCAATATCATCTAGCGCACAGAGGTGTATCCACTTCATCTGGTTTCTTCACTTAGCACCCGAAGGAGGCCCACCCATCGGCGCCCATTTTGGTGTGCTTTGGAACAGGAAGATCTGAGAGTTAGCGGCGTTGGAAATAGCCTCTCTGGCCTCCCAGCTGTCATCGTGCTGATCCATATCAGCGTCGTACTCAACGTGGACGCCCATTGGAGAGTTAAAATACCAGAACCAGTTGGAGCCGAATTTATGTTTCCCAGGGCCCCAGAAGCTCTCATAACCTTTATTTATCATACGTGTCCCCGCTAGCATCAGCTCAGAAGGGCCTTGCATATGGAACGCAACGTGCTCTAGTCCCTGCATATACTCTGGGGTTTGAATGAGAAACAGCACATGATGGTCTAGATTCGCCTGAGGACGGAGGAAAGGGCCTGTGTTGGTAAAACGATCCGTGGTGATAAACCCCAGCCGCTCAATGTAGAAACGCTGCATACGCTCCATATCGGGAGTGAAATACACCACGTGGGAAAGTGTACGGGGAAGCGCAGGCGCATCCTCTCTCGCCCCTATTTCGTTAGTTTCACGGCCTGGCTGGGCACCTGGGGAATTGATTCGTTCGGCCGGCATATCCAAGGCTTTTCGCGTGGTTACCTGAAAGGCAATCTCAAAACCCACGTCGTCCTGACATGTTAAGCGGCCATCCGCTGTTTGCTCTACTGCGCGATCACGTGACAGTTCGGTGTAGATGTCTAACAGGGCTTCTTCACTCTCTACCCCCCACACCGTTTGACGGAGTGTATTGGTGGTCGGCAGTGCCGGCGGCAATGCCGGATCATCGTGATGCCGAAGGCAGATAGCCGTACCGTCTAGCGCTTCAAAGCGCAGTAATCCAACGTCTTCGGCTGTGGCTGTTTGTTTCAAACCAAAATCCAGCAAAAATGTTTTGGACGCTTCAATATCATGAACGCCAAAAATCACCTCATCAGGGCCAATAATTCTCATCGTCGTCTCGCCTAAAAATTGTAATGTTATGAGCGTCGTCGGGGTATCCAACTTCCCGGTTTGCCTACACTACAAAGTTCGCTAACGACTGAAAAATGATTCCTCGTGATTCGACGAATTAACGATATAAATGGTTAATTATTCATATATTTATAAAATCAATTACTGCATTGATATTATCAATTTCAAACACGCCGTCTATACAAGGCATAAATACTCTACAACTACGATAAAAAATGAGTTTAGCCATGCATTTCAATAAATTAGACCTTAACCTACTGGTCGCTCTAGACCAAATGCTGACCCTTAAGTCAGTCAGCCAAGCAGCAGAACGTATGAATCTCACTCAGTCTGCCATGTCAAATGCCTTAACACGGTTAAGGAGCTATTTCGACGATCCTCTGCTTGTTCAGGTAGGACGGCGAATGGAGCTCACACCTCGCGCGCAGGCAATGCAACACTCCGTTCGCGATATTCTGGTACGTATAGAAGCAACCGTCTCGACTGACATCCTCTTTGACCCGAGGCGCTCTACCCGCACATTTCGTATCATTTTGTCTGACTTCATCATGTCCACGCTGATACCCAGGGTGCTAGAACTCACCGACTTAGAGTCCTCAGGCGTTTCGTTTAAGTTCTTGCCTCAGATTGAGTCACCTTACCTGGCTATCGAAAAAGGCGATGCCGATTTACTCGTGGCTCCCGCGCTGTTTACCTCTCACGAACATCCCAGTGAGCATCTGTTCAGCGAAAAATATGTCTGCATCACCTGTGCTAAAAGCCGACATCATGGTCAAGCAATGACCCTTGAGCGCTATTCCAGCGCTCGTCATGTCAAAATGTCACCCCCCACTGGGGCGGATACATTTGAGCAACAGTGGGTTGAAAAATTGGGCATCGAACGCGACATCGCCTTGACCAGCTATACCTTTGCTTCTCTTCCCCACTTAATTGTCGGCAGTGACCGGATTGCCACCGTACACAAGCACCTTGCAGAAGCTTGTTACACCTCATTGCCTATCGATATCCATCCACTGCCCTTTGACATCCCGGTATTGGAAGAACGCATTCAGTGGCACGCCTACCGCGATCAGGATCCCGGTATCCGCTGGCTGACAGAGATTATGAAGCGAGCAGCCAGGGAGCTGTTTTAAATGCATACCGTCAGTTCCTCCAGCATTGCATAAAGCCCCTATTACCCATCACGCAAATCAATGCATATGATTCAACACCTCAATTTTTCGTGATACCGGCTATTGGTTAGGCTCTCTCCCGGAGGTAACAAACATGACCAACAATAATATTCTTGTGGTAGGCGGTGGTATCGGCGGACTCACCGCGGCTATTGCACTCAGGCGCAAAGGCTTTCCCGTCACGCTAATCGAAAAAGAGGCCCAGTGGCCTGCCAGTGGCGTTGGGATCATCCAACAGTTCAATGTGCTGCGCGCCATGGCAGAACTGGATATTCTCGAAGACTACCTTGAACAGTCTTATGGCTTTGATAGTACCCGCTGTTTTGACGCCCAGGGTGAGCCCCTGTTCTCTTTCTCTGCGCCGCGCTTGGCCGGTGATCACTTGCCGTCTAATGTTGGCATTCGCAGAGCGGCGCTACAGAATATTCTTGCCAGCAAAGCGCAGGCACTAGGTGCCGATACACGGCTGGGTACCGTTGTAGCGCATTGGGAGGAAAGCGCCGACGGCATTCACGTCATCTTTAGTGACGGTACTCACCAAGACTTTGACTTAATGATAGGCGCCGATGGCATCTTTTCCCAAACTCGCCAAACACTCTTTCCAGACGCTCCCAAACCTCGCTATACCGGGCAATGGGTATGGCGTTACAACATGCCCCGCTCGGCAGAAGTGGAGGGTATTCATCTCTTTTACGGACGCGTCAATGCAGGCCTAACGCCCCTGACAGAGGAGTTGATGTACCTCTTCATGTTGAGCGAAGAGGCCGAGGGGTTTCGGCTTGATAGCGATAAAGCATGCCAACTGATGCACCACCGTGCAGCCCATGCCGCGCCACAAATCCAAGCCCTTATGGAACACGTTCGACATAATACGGAGATAGTCGCCAAGCCTTTAGAAGTCATTTTTTTAACGGGGGATTGGCACCGGGGCCGCACGGTATTGCTTGGCGACGCCGTGCACGCCTCTACTCCGCATTTGGCGCAGGGTGCCGGCATGGCCATTGAAGACGCCGTGGTGCTCGCTGAAGAGCTAGCCGCCACAAGCGATCTAGAAGGTGCTTTTACACGCTACCGGAAACGACGCTACGAACGTTGTCATTTCGTGAATCTTAACTCGTTAGCTATTGGAGACATGCAAATGGGCTTACGCCAAGACGTTGACCCAGGTGATATCAACCGTCGCTGCATGGCCCTAATGGCCACCCCGATTTGATCAACTGAATCGACTCAAATGACGAAGTGAATCAGCACTTCTTTATCATAATGCTGACCGGAGAATACCCAACGTGGCTTTATTTAACTATTTCCCCAATTATGTCTGGAATCTTTCCATTTCCATTGCGATGGAAAGCGGTGCCAAGCTTGGCGAGATCATGGACATGTGCCAGCCGTTACTCGAAGCTGCCAACGATGGAGAAGATGTAGGCACTGATGCTTTTATGCTTGAGTGGGTGAGGGTAGCCGATCAATTAGTTGCGCTCGCCGAAGAAGATAAAGCTAAGGATCGTGGTTTCTCAGCAAGCGACAAACTGCACCGTGCTTCCCTGTACTACTTAATGGCCGAACGCATGCAAGCCCAAGGCTCTCAGGGGCGTATGGAGACGTTCCTAAAAGGGCGCCAAAGTTTTGATGAGGGAGCAACACTTGGAAGGTTTAATGTTAGCCGCCACGAAATACCTTACGGCGATAAACATATAGCCGTGCTCTACACCCGCGCTTTAGGAGTAGAGGGGCCAGCACCGACGGTAGTGTTTCTAAATGGCCTGGACAGCTGTAAGGAACTGCTTTGGTGGTCGCGCCTGCCCGAGGAACTGGCCCGCCGCGGAATCAGCTGTTTGTGTGTCGACCAGCCCGGCACTGGTGAGAGCCTTCGGCTTCAGGATCTACCCGCGACCTGGCAGGCAGAGCAATGGGGCACGCCCGTATACGAATGGTTGGCCCAGCGTGACGATGTCGATGCATCCCGAATAGGTATCACAGGTATCTCACTTGGGGGTTACTACGCCCCCCGGGTATGTGCCCTGGAACCCCGCTACGCATCAGGCGCTGTTTGGGGGGCAAATCATAACTGGGCCGAGGTACAACAGAAGCGACTAAAACGGGAAGGCGAAAATCCCGTTCCTCATTACTGGCACCACGTGGAGTGGGTCTTTGGCGCCAAGGATAAAGACGATTTCTTCCAACGTGCTGAAGGGATGAATCTCAATGGCGTAATGGAGAAAATCCGGGTGCCCTTCTTGGTGACTCATGGCGAAAAGGATCGACAAATTAGCCTTGATTATGCCCACCAATCCTATAACCAGCTTACTAACTCACCACGCAGAGAGCTCAAGATATTTACTGATCGGGAAGGGGGAGTTGAACATGTAGGCGCAGACAACATGAGCTTCGGGAGGCATTACATTGCCGACTGGTTTGCAAATACGTTAGGTGGTAAGACCTCTTAAGCACGACCCTCTTCCGATTAAAACTTCGGACGACATTGTCTTTTACCATTTACCGTATCAATAACTGGTATAGACAAGAATCACTTTAGCCATCTTGCCCTTAGATTTAATATTTACTAGGTCGTCTTAAATATAAAAAAGACCAAACATATTAAATAGCAATATGCTCATCTCACATAATAAATAAAGAGAGCTCAAAATGAACCATCAAGCACGCACTATTAGTGCATCGGTTTTGCTCGCCTTGCTTTCCCAATCGGCCATGGCACAGGCACCCACCAATGCACCCGACACTCCCCGACCAGCGCTATCGCCTGGCACCCGATCTTTAATCAACCTTGGACAGGCTGGACTATTGCAGCCTTTCTTTTCTGATGAGCAATTTGGCTTCGCTCAGTCCAGAATGGGCGCAAGCCGTTATGCCTATGGCGAAGGCGGCGCCAATCCCCAGCTAACCGACTTCCGTGAAGATGGCAATACGCTAATAGCCCCCATCAATATTATGATGGAGCTACCCGCTAAAGTAGGCGCCAGCTATCTTCGCTTCACAGGGACTTATACACAAAGTGAATCCGTTCCTCACGCCCTTGACCTTGAGACCACCCTCTATCACGGCGCAGTAGCGTTTTTGCACTTGCCTGACCCTGACACGATGTGGGGTGTAGGCCTAGTTGCCAATGACTTCAAAAGTGAAGATACCATTAGCGGCACAGAGGTCATTCGCGACAGCCTTGGGCTACGTCTGGATTATCTGAAAAAGTTTAGTGATAACTGGGGCATAGCGACTCGAGGTCTGTATCTTTGGGGTGATACAGAGAACCGCGTCTACAATGTTCCCACCGGCCATGGACCTGCCAATCTACGCCAAAAGCAGGACGATGACCGCTACTACCTGCAAGCCGATCTAGTCGGCTCATACTTGGGTGATACGACTCATTGGCTTCCCGACGGGAGCCTTGCACACCCACGCATAGGCGCTCTTTATCATCATAGTGACCTGGGTACCACAACACCGCGGCTTGGCACTATCGAGCTACCCGAGGTCACCGGGGTCGATGGCCCCAACGAAGACTTTGGCCTTACCTGGGCTCACTTCCAGCTACAAAAAGCACCCCGTCATACTACTCAGCTCCAATGGATACCTAGTGCAATGGTCGGTGTTGAGTATGAATATGAAAATTCTCTTAATCGATTCAATGATGAAGACACTTACGCAGTGTTCGGGGCCGAATTAACAGCGACCATCCGCGGCCATGGTTTTTTTATTAATTATAAACGCTATCAGGGACTTGAAGAAGAACGGGTAGGTAATGTGTTTGTAACGGGGGTTAATGTTTCTTTTTAGACAAAACTCCAATACGACATCAATCCATAAACCACTTACTTAACATACAAGCATCTAAAATAAAAAAAAGCACCGAAAGCTATTATTTAATATTTTATGTCATCTTCAAAACGCCGTTAAACAAGCGCTCGCTTCCGCATGAAGATAAAAAAACGTCAGAGTGGACGTGGGTTATTCAAACTATATTAAACCACTGCTTTAAGGAGTCACTGCATGTTAACTGAAGGTAAAACCATCATTGACCTGGCCGTCAGTTTAACCGCGGGCATTGCTTCAGACCCACCCGGCCTTGGCCCGCGAATTGATTACATTGACCACGATCAAGGTGCCAAAGAATTTGAGGAGATGTTCGGCATTCCGGTTGACCAGCAACTGGATGGCAAAGGCGCAGCGGTTGAGCGCTGCACCATGAGTACCCATACAGGCACTCATATGGATGCGCCATGGCATTACCACCCCACGATGGACGGTGGCAAACCTGCACTAACGATTGATCAAGTGCCACTAGAATGGTGTATCGGGCATGGGGTCAAACTCGACTTTAGACACTTTGCTGATGGCCACTTGGTGACAGCTGAGGACGTTGAGGCTGAGCTAACACGCATCGGTCACTCCCTTTCAACCGGGGATATCGTACTGGTCAACACGCGTGCGGGTGAACGCTATGGCGAAAGCGACTATGTTGCTTCGGGGTGCGGATTGGGTCGTGAAGCCACCCTTTACCTGACAAACCACGGCATAAAAGTCGCGGGTACTGATGCCTGGAGCTGGGATCCACCTCTCGTCACGCAGGTAGCGAAAGTACGCGAAACCGGTAATCCCGCACTGTTCTGGGAAGGGCATAAAGCTGGCGCGGAGGCCGTGTTTTGCCATATGGAGAAACTTGCCAATCTCGACACCTTACCTGCGACAGGCTTCGACGTCATCTGTTTACCCACCAAGATAGCCCATGCCTCCGCCGGCTGGTGCCGACCGATTGCATTAGTTCCAAACAACGGAAGGAATTAACGATGCGTTTTGCCACTTTTCCCAATGGCCATCCAGATGGACGTCTTCACCTAGTCTGTCGCCGTAATGCGACGACCGTTCCCACGCAGTCCGTTACCACTCTTCAGGAAGCATTGGAGCGGTGGTCAGACGTCTCCGCGCCGCTTGAAGTGCAGTATCGGCAGTTAAATGACGGCCAAGCACCAGGCAGCTTTGATTTTGACCCCTCTCAGGCAATGGCTCCGCTACCGCGTGCCTGGCAGTGGCTAGATGGATCCGCGTTTGACAGTCATGGTCAGCTAATGGAACAGGTCTTCAAACTTGAAGCGCGCCATGCACTCGGCAGGCCACTGATGTATCAAGGCATCTCTGATCGTTTTCAATCACCTAATGAGCCGTCTCCTTTTCCTAGCGAGGATGACAATATCGATTTTGAGGGCGAGTTTGCTGTCATTACGGGGCCTGTAGGCATGTCCACCCGTGCACAGTCTTGTCTGGATGCGATACGCCTTATTGTCCAGGTAAACGACTGGAGCCTACGGTACCTTGGCCCTATCGAGATGAAAACGGGATTTGGCATGCTGCAGTGCAAACCACGCTGCGCCATGGCGCCCGTCGCGATAACCCCCGACGAGCTGGGTGAAAACTGGCGTGATGGACGGGTAGATTTAGATCTTGAGGTATCCCTCAACGCGACTCCCTTCGGGCGCCCCAATGGCTATGCCATGTCGGTAGGCTTTCATGAATTAGTTGCCCATGCTGCCTACTCACGAGACCTTCCTGCGGGCACGGTTATTGGCTCTGGAACAGTCTCAAACGCCAATTTCCGTCAGGTGGGATCCGCATGTATCGCAGAGCGCCGCGCCATTGAAATAGTGGATTCAGGCGAGGCCCAAACCCCTTTCCTGCGTTTCGGTGATGCCGTCCAGATGGAAGCCAGGCTTGGCGATAACGCTCCTTTATTCGGTGCTATCTCTCAGCAAGTGGTTGCCAGCCCAAAGAGCACAAAGCCGTAATTCGAGAGAACGTTATCCTAAGAAGAGGACTTTATCATGGCGGTTAAAACAATATCCAATGTCGCTACGCACCACTTAAAACAACGCGACAGCATTTCCAGAATGAATGTGGCAGCCCTTGTTATCGGTCACTGTGCAGGCCTGATAGACCTTGTGGCCCTGCCTATTTGGGTGGGCGCATTGATCACCCGGTTTAATTTCAACCCAGCACACGCCGGGGGACTGGTGACCCTGTTTTTGATCGGTGCGGTCGTCGCTAGCCTGATGACTGCGCGCAACTTCCATAGGGTCAACCGACGCGCTCTGGTGGTGCTGGGCTACTCAGTGGCGGCCATAACCTTTTTTGTCGCCTCGACGCAATCTGACTTTATGCCATTAGCCGTACTGCACTTGATTGGTGGGCTTGCCAACGGCATGGCGCTTAGCCTTGTACATGGCGCGATGGGGCGTGCCGACAATCCACACCGCCTGTTCGCCTTCGCAGGCATTGGCCTCGGCGCCTTCGGTATCGTCTATATGGGTGTGGTACCGCAGCTGATGTCTGTTCAAGGAGGCAATATACTGTTTCTAGCCTTTGCCGCCATCTTTGTTGTCGCAGCCGTGGCAGTATTCTCCGCCTATCCACGGCTTGAAACGGTTAAGGCTACCAGGCCTGGCGCGCTTTTCGCGCCTGGTGTCACGGCGGTCATCGCGGGTGTCAGCCTAATCACCTTCAACCAAGCCATGATCTTCTCTTTTATCGAGGTAATCGGCCATGCCCGCAGTTTCGCGCCTCAGGCCATCATCGGCACCCTGATCGCACTCGGTATTGTCAACTTTGTCGGTCCTGCCCCGCTCGCCGCACTGCTGGAGAAACGCCTGCCCGCTCGCACCGTACTCAATATCGGTCCCGCCGTGCAAGCCGCCTTCGCGCTGATACTGACCAGCGTGACCCTCTTCACCGTTTGGGCGCCCGTCGCCGCCGTATTCGTTGCAGTGCAGATTTTTACCCATACGTTCGCCTTTGGCCTGCTAGCAAAAATGGATCCTACGGGGCGCGCTGTAGCCGCAACGCCAGCAATGCTTATGACCGGTTCAGCCCTAGGTCCCATTATTGGCGGCGTGCTAATGGAGACAGCATCTATTCCCTTTCTCGGCATTACGGCAGTTATTATCTCCGCCCTTTCCATCACTTGTTTTGCTCGTGGCACGCGGGCAACCAACGGTCACGGCAACCCATAAAGGAAGCTAATAAAATAGTGATCACCTTAGCTTTCTGGCCGACACTGTGCACTTAAAGGGTCTGTTGAGGTTTTACTCACGGCTGCGCGTGTGACCGTTTTTTTTCGGGACAGACAGGGGGCGGGGGACATTTTGTTATTGCCAATGAAGACGACTAACGCCGCAGTGAATAAAACGGGCAGCCACTTGGCTGCCCGTTTTGCATGGCACTAATAACTGAACTAGTCAGCTATAGATTGGCTGAAGCGTTTTACTCGTCGCCTGCCATCTGCATTTGGCGCTGCATGTAATTCTGAATGCCCACCTTGTCGATCAAACCAAGCTCGGTTTCAATGTGATCGATGTGGTCTTCTTCATCAGCAAGCAGGTCACGCAGCATATCGCGGGTGACGTAATCTTTAACGCTCTCGCAATAGGTAATCGCTTCAATATAGTCGTTGCGACCATCGTGCTCGATTTTTAGATCGCTTTCGAGCATCTCTTTGACGTTTTCGCCGATATGCAGCTTGCCCAGATCCTGAAGATTAGGAATACCTTCAAGGAACAGGATGCGCTCGATGATCTTATCAGCGTGCTGCATCTCTTCGATGGACTCATCGTATTCCCATTTGGCGAGGGCTTTCAGGCCCCAATCTTTATACATTTTGGCGTGCAAAAAGTACTGATTGATTGCAACCAGTTCGTTGCCGAGCGCCTTATTAAGATGCTCAATAACTTTCGTATCACCTTTCATAACGTCACCTTTTCTACTGTAATGCTGATGTTTAATCTAGTTTAGACAATACGATCAAGCAGTTACGTTTGGAGTAGAGTATAGACGTAAATAGCTATACCCCCAGCGTTCCTGAGAGTATAGATAAGATGATTAAAAGTTCAAGCAAATCAGTTATTTGCTAAAGATAACCCTAACAATAGTGATTCGCGTCACACGGCGTAAGCAAGACCCATATCGGCTTCTTGACGTGCTTCCTGAATGGCATCGCGGGTAATGGATTTAGCGTAACACGCACACTTACCACACTGCGTTGCGCAGCCGGTTGCCTCGCGTACTTCTCGCCAGCTGCGCGCACCGTCGTCAACGTGCTGGCGAATCTGATGGTCGGTTACTCCCTTGCACACGCAAACGTACATGGCGACACCTCATTGAAATCATGAGATGAATGTAAATGATTCGCATACATCTTATCAAGTAGAAATTACTGCTTTTTGCTAGCCATTCGTCTTAGTGATTATGGAGAGCGCGATAAGATATTGTCGAAGCGACACTTTTTCCAAAAAAAATGGCCGATGCCCGGTAAAATTATTTTTTCGGCAAAACCACCGTTTGTGTGTTGGATGCGATATCCGGCCAGCTACGCCGCTGTTGATCAAACAGCACCCATAAGTAGCCTAAACCCAAGGCCAGTAGCGAGAGCCACGCCACCGCGCAGCGGATTAGGCACTGCTTCAGATTCAGCGAACGGCCATCTGCCGTTTGCACCCTCAGCCGCCACGCTTGCATGCCCAAGGTCATCCCCCCGCGCGACCAGGAAAAAACAAAAAACAGCGTGACAAAAAACACCAGCATGAGGCGCAGGCTCCAAATATCGCTGGCCGTGGTGCCAATCTCTTCGGGCTGCTGGCCAAGCACATAGCGGAAAAACAGCATGTGAATGACCGTCACCGCGATCCAGATCGCGGTGACCAAAAAGCCGTCGTACAACATAGCGCCCAAACGGCGGCCAAGGCCCGCTGGCCATACGCTGTCCAACTGAGTAAAGCGTCGTGTTTCCCTCATTCTTGCTCAGCTCCTGGCTATTTATTGGCGGTTTTTAGGCGATTAGAAGCCGCGATGCCGTTCCGGCATTAACCGTTGCGACGTAAAAAGTAAATCCCGACCCCAGCGCACGCCAGTGTCGGCACGAGTACCGCCCAGACGGGCGAGAAGCCAAAAATCGTCGAGGCGGGCGCCAGCAAGTCCTGAACGTACTTAAAGCTCAGCCCGGTGATCACGCCGTAAAACACCCGGGTACCGGCAGCCACGGTACGCAGCGGGCCAAACACAAAGGAGGCGGCAATCAGCACCAGCGAGCCCATGGTCAGCGGCATCAGCATTTTCTGCCAAAAATACAGCAGCGCCTGGTCATTCTGCAGGTTTTGCGCTTCCAGGAACTGGGCATAGGCCCACAGTTCGCTGGGCGCCTGACTCTCGATATCGCGCAGCAGCCGCTCTAACTGGGTGGGGGTAAAGGAGGTCTCCCAGCCCATGCTTGCCGTCTGTTCGGACTCAGTGTGGTCGGCATAAATACGTGTAGTCGCCACGTTTTCCAACCGCCAGGCATCGCCCTCCCAACGGGCTCGCTGGGCGTAAGTGGCTTCGACAAGCTGGCGGTCATCAAAGCGATAGCGGGTTAAATCGAGCACCACATCATCGGCACGAATCGCGCCGAAACGGTAGACGCTGTTGCCCTCGATCTGCCAGCCGCTGCGGCTGGTCAGCATAGCGCCTTCGCCCTGAAGCTTTTCCAACCGCCACGCCTCGGCATACTGCTCGGTGCGTGGGCTGACATACTCAGCGACCAGCAGTACCACAACGACGACTACCAGCACTGGCTTCATCACGCCCCACACAATGCGCGCCAGGGAGCGGCCCGCGGCGCGCATAACAGTGAGCTCATTGCTGGAGGCCATGCTGCCCAAGCCAATCAGTGCGCCGATCAACACCGCCACCGGTGCGTACTGATAGAAACGCCAAGGCGTGCGCATTAGCAGGTAAAGGAGCGCATCAAAGGCGGTATAGCCCGCCTGAACATCACCTAAATCATCGATATAGGCGATGGTAATATCCAGCCCCAGCAGCACACATTGAACAACGACAATGGCCGCCAGCACGTTGCGGGCAATGTAACGATCAAGACGATCAAGCACCATCAGCGCATCCCCTTACGTTGTGAGCGCCACAGCATTAGCAGGCCCAGTCCTAAGAACAGTCCGTGTACCGGCCACACACCCAATGTAGTCGGCCAGGTACCGCTGCCAATGGCATCGACCACTGCTAGCAGTAAGCTGAGATAGGCAACGTATAAAAAAACGGCGGGGAGCAATTTGCCAAAGCGTCCCTGGCGGGGGTTAACCCGGGAGAGCGGCTGCGCCATCAAGGCCAGCACAAACACCATTAATGGCAGGCCCGCACGCCATTGCCATTGAGCCTGGGCCCGGGGGGCTGGATTACGCCAGAGCGCAGGCGTGGAGGCATACTCCAACGAATCCAACTCCTGTCGGTCGCGATTCAACCCCAGTCGTAACGTGTAGCGCTCAAAGGTGAGTCGCTCGGCGCTTTTATCGCCTGGCGTCACTCCGTAACGCTCACCGTCATTTAACACCAGAAAACGGCTACCGGTTTCGAGCCGGGTTTCTTGGTAACCCGATGCCGCGCGGGTCACATAGTCGTGGGTACCTTCGTCGCCGAGCTGGTTCTGCTCGTGCACCAGCACGTCCTGCATTTCCGTACCATCGCTGGAGAAGCTGCCGATGTAAGCGGTACGACCACCGCCAAACTCTTGAAAGCGCCCTGGGGCCAGTACCGAAACGTCCAGGCGACTACGTTGCTCTTCCAGCGCAGTTTCGGTTTGCAGCGTCCCCAAAGGGGTCAGCCACAGGCTGCAGACACCTACCAACACTGCTACCACGCTGGCAGGCAGCAACGTCACTTTCAATAGCCGCGTGGGGCTCATCCCACAGGCGACCATTACAGTGATTTCGCTGTTCATATAGAGTTGCCCATAGGCGAGGAGAATACCTAGAAAAAACGACAGCGGTAGAATGAGCTCCATAAAGCCAGGCAGGTGAAACATCATCAGGCTGCCTAACATGGTGACGGGGATATCGCCTTCCGCTGCGTCCGAAAAATAGCGGATAAAGCGGCTGCCCATGATCACCAGCAGCAGAATGCCAGCAACCGCTGACATGGTGAGTAACACTTCGCGAGTTAGATACCGAAATAAAATCAACGCGCTCTCCGGCTAGACGTGCAGGATGCCATGCAATAAGCGTATGGCTTGGGTACACTAATCAAACTATTCACAGTCCCTTTTCAAAATCAAAAGCAACGGGGCATTATCCCGAATCCCTCGATGCTTGTCTTGTTGGAGCCGTCATGGAATTTTCCGTTCAGACCGCAAACCCAGCCAAAGCTGAAACACCTTGTCTGTTGGTGCCAGTTTTTAAAGGGGGCGACCTACTGCCCACCGTCTCCAAACTGGACGACGCCAGCGAACGCCTAATCGGCCAGTTGTTGGAACGCGGCGACTTCGACGCCGCGCTGGGCAACGTGCAAATGGTACCCTTTGCACCGGGCCTGGGCGCCGAACGTATCTTACTGGTGGGCTTGGGTGAGCGCGAAAAATGTCAGGAAGCGGCCTTTATCAAGGCGCTGGATGCGGCCATGACCGCGCTGGTGAAACTACCCATCGACGAAGCCAGCGTAGTGTTTGGTGATATCCCATTGGCCGACCGCGACGCGGCCTGGAAAGCGCGCAAGGTCATGGAAGCCGTTGAGCGGGCGATTTATCGCTTTGATCAGTTCAAATCGTCGCCTGCGCCAGCGCCCAGCCTTGCCAAGCTTACGTTAATCATTAGCGATGCCGACGCTGTTGCGCAGGTGAAGCAGGGGGCGTTAGTGGGCAACGCCATTGGCCAAGGCATCAACTACACCCGCACCCTGGGCAATCTGCCCGCCAATATCTGTACGCCCCGCTATTTAGCCGAGCAGGCAGAGCAGTTGGGCCGCGACTCAGCAGGCGCGCTCCAGGTCGATATTCTTGATGAAGAGGCGTTGGAAGCCCTGGGTGCAGGCTCACTACTATCCGTCGGCCGCGGCAGCAAAGAGCCGACACGCCTGATCGTGATGAAGTACCAGGGCGCTGAGAATGCTGACGAAGCTCCCCATGTTTTGGTCGGCAAAGGCATTACCTTCGATACCGGCGGTATTTCGCTTAAGCCCGGCGAAGGTATGGACGAAATGAAGTTCGACATGTGCGGCGCAGCCAGCGTGTTTGGCACTGTCAAAGCCGTGCTGGCGATCAAGCCCAAACTCAACCTGGTATTTATCGTTGCCGCCGCGGAAAACATGCCCGACGGCCACGCCACCAAGCCCGGCGATATCATCAAAACCCTGAAAGGCCTGACCGTCGAAGTACTCAATACCGACGCAGAGGGCCGCCTGGTACTGTGCGATGCGCTGACCTACGCCGAGCGCTTTACCCCCGCAAGCGTGGTCGATATTGCTACCCTCACCGGCGCGGTGATTGTTGGTTTGGGCCACCACGCCACCGGTCTGCTCTCCAACGACGACGATCTCGCGCTGGATCTGCTGGACGCGGGGGAAGCCGCCTGGGATCGCGCTTGGCACCTGCCGCTTTGGGATGAGTACCAAGAGCAGCTTGAGTCCAACTTTGCCGATCTGGCCAATATTGGCGGCCGCCCGGCAGGCACCATTACCGCCGCCTGCTTCTTATCCCGCTTTGCCGACCACTTCCCCTGGGCGCACCTGGATATCGCCGGCACCGCCTGGCACTCCGGCAAGCAGAAAGGCGCCACGGGTCGCCCCGTTGGGCTGTTAACCCAGTACCTGCTTGACCGTGAAGCAGACGCCCAGGTAGAAAATAGCGACGTCTAACAACACAATCAGGCAATCAACGGTTGCCTTTATTTGATGCAACCGTTACACCTAAACACATTAGCGTGTGCCTTATCTCAAGGCACACGCTACGCCCACTCTAACGCTTATATTACGACGCCTATATTTGCCCTTCAGGGCTTGGATCAAGTAGAGAGAATATGCCGTGCCCACTAACTTTGAGATTTTGCCATCCAACCAGCCCATAGCCGATGAGATCCGTGACAGCATTCTCAAAAACCCCGGCTTTGGCAAACACTTTACCGATCATATGGCCCATGTGCGCTGGACCGTTGACGCCGACTGGCACGGCCACCAAGTGCGCCCTTACGGCCCGCTAACCCTCGACCCGGCTGCTTCTGTACTGCATTACGGCCAGGAGATTTTTGAGGGCATCAAAGCCTATCGCCACGCCGACGGCTCGATCTGGACATTCCGCCCCGAGAAAAACGCCGAGCGCTTCCGCCGCAGTGCCCGCCGATTAGCACTGCCAGAGCTGTCCGACGAAGACTTTATCGGCTCGCTGAAAGCGCTATTAGCGCAAGACCAAGCCTGGGTGCCGACACCCGCCAGCGCTTCTGATGAGTGCAGCCTCTATCTGCGCCCGTTTATGATCGCTTCAGAAGCCTTCTTAGGCGTTCGTCCCGCCCATGAAGTCGACTACTACGTGATCGCCTCCCCCGCGGCGGCGTACTTTAAAGGCGGCATTGCCCCGGTGTCGATCTGGCTCTCGTCTAACTACAAGCGCGCTGCCCCCGGCGGCACCGGCTTTGCCAAGTGCGGCGGTAACTACGCCGCCTCATTGGCCGCGCAGAAAGAGGCCGAAGCCCATCAGTGTGGTCAGGTCGCATTCCTGGATGCCGCTGAAAACAAATGGGTGGAAGAGCTCGGTGGCATGAACCTGTTCTTCGTCTTCAAAGATGGCCGCTTGGTCACCCCACGCCTGACCGACACTATTCTGGAAGGCGTGACGCGCAACTCGGTACTCACCCTGGCCAAGGATGAAGGCCTAACGCCTGAAGAGCGCCCAATCAGCATCGACGAGTGGCGTGAAGGCGCGGCCTCTGGCGAGATCACCGAGGTCTTTGCCTGCGGCACCGCTGCGGTTATCACTCCGGTGGGCGAACTGGTTTCCGAAAACGAGCGTATCAAGCTAGCCGCCGGTGGCAACAATGAGATCGCCATGCGCATCCGCACCAAGCTGCTCGACCTGCAGTACGGCCGCAGCGAAGATAAGTACGGCTGGCTAACCCAGCTGGTTTAAGCGGTTTTAAAACCAACGCTTATCTTTTCAGTACCGCCGCACTCATGCGGCGGTGCTGTTTGTAATCGACATATCTGCAATCGTTTTACCTGGAACCGCTATGGCGCGCATTGATTTCTACATTCTGCCCGATACCACCTTGGAAGCGCGCTTGCAGTTCGCCTGCAAACTGGCCGAGACCATCTGGCGCAAAGGCTACCGCCTGCATCTGCACTGCGAAGATAAAGCCCTCGCCGAGCAGGCCGATGACGCGCTATGGAATTTCCGCCCGGACGCCTACCTGCCCCACGCCCTGGAAGATAGCGAAATGGCTGCTAGCGTGCCGATCACGCTAGGCTGGCAGCAGCTACCGGTGCCCACGGAAGAGACCGCGCTGCTTAATCTGCATCCCGATATTCCTGACGGCGTAGAAAATTACGCGCGGATCGCCGAGATCATTAACCAGCACCAACAAGTACTCGTCGCCAAGCGCGCCTGCTGGCAGCGTTATAAAGAACTGGGGCATGAGGTCGTGCCACATAAGTTGGGGTAGGCGAGCCTGAGGACACATTTGATATGAGCCAGCCATCACACTCCGATCCGGTACTTCTATTTGAGCTTCGCCAACTGATCGACTCGGCAAGGCAAAGAGCTGCTGCAGCTGTTAATTCAGAGCTAACGCTGCTGTATTGGCAAGTCGGTAAACGCATCAATGCGGAAGTTCTCCAGGATCAGCGGGCCAACTATGGTGAACAAGTTATGACCCGGTTGGCCAAAGGGCTTTCGCTGACTTATGGGCGTGGCTGGTCGCAACGCAATCTGGCCAATATGTGCCTATTTGCTCAATGTTATCCTGACCAGCAGATTGTGCAGACGCTGTCTGCACAATTGAGCTGGAGCCATTTTGTGCTACTCATAGGACTGAAAGACACACTACAGCGCGACTTTTACGCTGAGTTGGCCTGCTTGGAGCGATGGCCGGTACGCCGACTTCATGAACGCATCCAATCAATGCTATTTGAACGAACCGCCATCTCCCGCAAACCGGAAGAGACCATTCGACATGAGTTACAAAACCTGCGCGATGTCGGTCAGCCCTCGCCACAGCTATTACTGAAAGACCCTTATGTATTGGATTTTCTCGGTCTGAATGACCGTTATCTAGAAAGGGATATGGAAGACGCTATTCTGCGTGAGATCGAGCAGTTTCTTCTGGAACTGGGAGCAGGGTTTACTTTTGTGGCGCGACAAAAACGCATCCAGATCGACGACGAAGATTTCTATATCGATCTGCTTTTTTACAACCGCAAGCTCAAGCGGCTAGTCGTGATTGATCTTAAGCTGGGGCGTTTCAAGGCCGAGTATAAGGGCCAGATGGAGCTTTATCTGCGCTGGCTAGCCAAACATGAGCAAGAAGCCGGTGAAGAGCCGCCTTTAGGAATAATTCTCTGCGCCGGTAAGCAGCAGGAGCAAATTGAACTGCTGGAATTGGATAACAGCGGTATTCACGTGGCGGAATATCTGACCGTACTACCGTCCAGAGAGACTTTGCAGGCCAAACTACATCAGTCAATTGAAAGCGCCAGAGCACGCTTGTCGAACGATCAACGGAAACGGGACTAAACGCTTTGCAATCATGAATCACATTGAATTGCTCGATATTATCACCCGCGGCGAAGACAGCCGCCACCAGTTCAAACGCGATGCCACCAACGCGGATAGCCTTGCCGCTGAGATGGCCGCCTTTGCCAACAGTGGCGGCGGGTGGCTGTTTCTGGGCGTGAATGATGACGGCTCGATTGCGGGACTGGATGGCGCGGCGGTTCGGATTATGGTATTTGCTGACCGCGTGGAGATCGTCAGCCCTGGCCATCTACCAGACAGCCTGAGCCCTGAGGATATTAGCCAGGGCAAGACTATCCGCCGCAACCCCACACTCACTGAACATGCCTCCCATATTTTACCTTATCGCGGCATGGGCAGTGGTATTCCACGAGCGCTTGAGGCATGGCCCCGAATCGACTTGGTGGATGATCCTTCGGGCAATCAATTCAGCGTCATCGTCTGGAGGCCGGAGGCAGAATGGCTGGGCGCTACCCCACCAGTCACCGACCAACTCACCGACCAAGTCAGCCCGGAAGTAGCCCGCCTGCTCAACTCTTTAGAAGGCGAAATGACACGGGCCGAGCTACAGGATATTTTGGGTCTCAAACATCTGCCTCATTTCCGAAACGCCTATTGGCGGCCGGCACTGAACGCTGGACTGATTGAGCAGACGATTCCGGATAAGCCCAATAGCCGCCTGCAGAAATACCGCTTAACGACTGCCGGTAAGCAGTGGGTAAAAAATAATAAAACAAAGACTTGATCAGCACCTTTGCCGAAACCTAGCCAAACGCTGAAGTGATCCAATAGGCGGTTGAACAATCGCCTTTTAACAAAAAATAACTCAAAGGACGAGAGCGCCAATGCTGTCCCACGCTTTTTTAGCCCGCACCCCGCTGGCCGTTATCGTCATCGCCCAACTGTTTGGCACCTCGCTATGGTTTAGCGTAAATGGCGTTGGCTTGGCGCTGCAGGAGGCCGTGGGCCTCAGCGAAAGCGATTTGGGCCTGCTCACCATCGCCGTTCAGGCCGGGTTTATTACCGGCACCCTGGCGATTGCCACCACGGGTTTGGCCGACCGCGTACGCGCCAGCCACCTGTTTGCGGTATCGGCTGTTCTCGGTGCGCTGATCAATGCCGCTTTTATTGGCGTGGCCGAGAGCGTGACGCTCGCCGCTGTGGCGCGCTTTGCCACAGGGCTCTGCCTGGCAGGCATCTACCCGCTGGGCATGAAGCTGGTGGTGAGCTGGACACCCAGCCACGCAGGCGCCGCGCTGGGTTGGCTGGTGGGCATGCTGACCCTGGGCATTGCCTCACCGCACCTGCTACGCGGTTTAACGCTACATTTACCCTGGCAGTGGCCACTGCTGCTTGCCTCGCTGTTGGCGCTGGTTGCGGCGCTAATGATTTTCAAGCTAGGCGTTGGCCCGCACCTGCCTGCCACTGCCAAAAGCGGCCGCCCCTGGGCAGGATTGGCCGCGTTTAGGCAGGCGCGCTTTCGCGCTGCCGCGCTGGGCTATTTCGGCCACTGCTGGGAGCTGTACGCGCTGTGGGCACTGGTGCCATTTCTGGTTGCCCGCGAGCTGGAACGTCTGGGTGCTAGCAACGGCGCCCAGCCATGGCTCAGCTTTCTGGTGATTGCGCTGGGGCTACCTGGCTGCGTACTCGCAGGCAAATGGAGCCGCCAAATCGGCAGCGACCGAGTCGCTTGCGTCGCCTTGGCAACCTCTGGTGCGCTGTGTTTGGTTTATCCCCTGTTGGGCAGCGCCTCGCCCTGGCTGCTGTTGGCGCTTCTCGGCTTATGGGGAGTCAGCGTGATTGCCGACTCCGCGCAGTTTTCTGCGCTGGCCAGCGCCACCGCCCCGCCAGAGCGGCTAGGGGCGGCGCTGGCGATGATGAACGCGATTGGCTTTGGGCTGACCATCCCCTCCATCGCCCTGGTTACCGCGCTGTGGTCCAGCCAGTCATTGGCGGTGATCTGGTGGCTGCTGCCGGGGCCTATTCTTGGGCTACTCGCCATGCGCGGGTTCTCTGCCCGATCAATAATCGAGGGTGAGTAGCCCCTGACGATCAAGGCGCTATCGCGGTATACTCTTGCACTATATATTTTCAAACTTTGCACATTTCTCGCCAGCCGTGAGCCAACTCTCCATGGAAAAGACCTACCAACCCGAACAGATCGAAACCCGCTGGTACGAGCGCTGGGAAGCCGACAACCGTTTCGCCCCCACCGGTCAGGGCACGCCTTTTTCGATCATGATTCCACCGCCCAATGTGACCGGCAGCCTGCACATGGGCCATGCGTTCCAGGACACCATTATGGATACCCTGACGCGCTGGAAACGGATGCAGGGTAATAACACCCTGTGGCAGGTAGGCACCGACCACGCCGGCATCGCCACCCAAATGCTGGTGGAGCGTAAGGTTGCAGCGGAAGAGGGCAAGACCCGCCACGACCTGGGCCGCGATGCGTTTATCGACAAGGTGTGGGAGTGGAAGCACGAGTCCGGCGGCCATATTACCCGTCAGTTGCGCCGTATGGGCGCCAGCGTCGACTGGTCTCGCGAACGCTTCACCATGGACGACGGCTTCTATAAAGCAGTGCAGGAAGTGTTTGTGCGTCTGCACGAAGAGAAGCTGATCTATCGTGGCAAGCGTTTGGTCAACTGGGATCCCACGCTGCATACCGCTATTTCCGATCTGGAAGTGGAAAACAAAGAGCAGCAGGGCAGCTTTTGGCACTTCCGCTACCCGCTGGCGGACGGCGTCAAAACCGACGATGGCAAGGATTACCTCGTGGTTGCCACCACCCGCCCGGAAACCCTGCTGGGCGATACCGGCGTGGCGGTGAATCCAGACGATGAGCGCTATGCCTCCCTGGTCGGCAAATTTATCGAACTGCCGCTGGTCGGTCGCCGTATCCCGGTGGTCGCCGACGAGCATGCCGATATGGAAAAAGGCTCCGGTTGCGTCAAGATCACCCCCGCCCATGACTTCAACGACTACGAAGTCGGCAAGCGTCAGAACCATCTGCTGATCAATGTCTTCACCAAAAACGCGGCAATTCTTGAACAAGCTGAAATTTTTGATCTTAAAGGCCAGCCCCAGCCGGACGAAGACGCCACACTGCCCGCCAAGTACGCAGGTCTCGACCGCTTTGAAGCGCGCAAGCAGATCGTTGCCGATATGGATGCCCTGGGCCTGCTGGAGCAGGTCGAAGCCGTTAACAATACTCTGCCCTATGGCGACCGCTCCGGCGATGTGATCGAGCCGCTGCTCACCGACCAGTGGTTTGTGGCGGTGGAGTCTCTCGCCAAACCCGCCATTGAGGCGGTTGAGAACGGCGATATCCAGTTTGTGCCCAAGAACTACGAAAATATGTACTTCGCCTGGATGCGCGACCTCCAGGACTGGTGCATCTCCCGCCAGCTGTGGTGGGGCCACCGCATTCCGGCCTGGTACGACGCCGAAGGCAATGTCTACGTTGCCCGCACGGAAGCCGAAGCCCGCGAGAAACACGGACTAGGCGATGATATTGCGCTCACCCAAGACGAAGACGTACTGGATACCTGGTTTAGCTCAGGCCTATGGACATTCGGCACCCTCGGCTGGCCGGAACAGACGCCGGAGTTGGAAACCTTCCACCCCACCAGCGTGCTGGTCACCGGCTTTGATATCATCTTCTTCTGGGTCGCCCGGATGATCATGATGACGCTGAAGTTCACCAAGCAGGTACCGTTTAAAACGGTATATGTGCACGGCCTGGTGCGTGACGGTCAGGGTCAGAAGATGTCCAAGTCCAAGGGCAACGTGCTTGACCCCATCGACCTGATTGACGGCATCACGCTGGATGAGCTACTCGAAAAGCGCACCGGCAATATGATGCAGCCAAAACAGGCCAAGGCGATTGCCAAAGCCACCAAGGACGAGTTTAAAGACGGCATTGAAGCCCACGGCACCGATGCGCTGCGCTTTACCTTCCTCTCCCAGGCCACCACCGGGCGCGATATCAAATTTGATATGAACCGTCTGGATGGCTACCGCAACTTCTGCAACAAGCTATGGAACGCCTCGCGCTACGTGCTGATGAACGCCGAAGGTGAAGACTGCGGTACAGACGGTAGCGACGTTGAACTCTCTCTGGCCGACCGTTGGATTATCTCGCAGCTGCAGAAAACTGAAGCCCAGGTCACCAAAGCGCTGGACGAGTACCGCTTCGACCACGCCTCCCAGGCGCTGTACGAATTCGTTTGGAACGAGTATTGCGACTGGTATCTGGAGCTTTCTAAGCCTGTTTTGTGGGATGAGAATGCCACGGCAGAAGCCAAGCGGGGAACACGCCGAACGCTAGTACGCGTGCTCGAAGCGATTCTGCGCCTTGCTCACCCGATGATGCCCTATATCACCGAAGAGATTTGGCAGCGCGTCTCGCCGCTGGCCGGTGTATTTATGGGCGACGGCGCGTCGATCATGCTGCAAGCCTGGCCGGAAACCGACGAGAGCAAAATCGATGACCAGGCCAGCCTGGATATCGAGTGGCTGAAAGGCGTGATTATCGCCGTGCGAAACATTCGCGCCGAGATGAACATCGCCCCTGGCAAACCGCTCGACGTGCTGCTGACCAAAGGCAAGCCCGAAGACGCCGAGCGCCTCGAGAGTAATCGCCGCTTCCTGTCTAAACTCGCCAAGCTGGAAAGCGTTACCTGGCTTGAAAACCCGGATGATGCCCCGCTTTCGGCCACACAGTTGGTAGGCGATATGGAAGTGCTGGTGCCGATGGCCGATCTGATCGATAAAGACGCTGAAATCGCCCGCCTCAGCAAAGAGATCGACAAGCAGGAAAAACTGATCGGCGGCATTGAGAAGAAGCTCGGCAACGACGGCTTTATCGCCAAAGCCCCCGTCGCCGTGGTGGATAAAGAGCGCGGCAAGCTGGCCGAATTCCAAGCCACCAAGCAGCTGCTGGAAGAGCAGAAGGCGAAGATTGAGGCGTTGTAATCGCACGCTAAGAAACCAAAACGGCACCCAAAAGGTGCCGTTTTTAGTTTCGCCCTACTGCCCAAGCACTGCTTGAATCCGGAACAAAGCCCATGACAACCTGACCAATGACTAAAAGATCGCTTGGTTCTGGATCTCAGCTGCTTTTCGCCGCAATCACGGAGCTGAGCCATTTCGAATTCACTCATTGAGATCGCTCGAATATGGCAACCACTGATAAATTCAGCAGCATCCCACCCACCATACCGCCGCTAGACCCTGGCCGTATCACGCTGTTTGAGAAGGCGGGATTGACGGTCAAGCAGTTGGAACCGCTTGGCGTGGAGATCTACGGCGCCGACGTTCGTTCCCGACTTTCAGAGCCAGTCATCGAAGCGTTAGCAGTGGAAATGGCGAACCGGGGCTTTATCGTCTTTAAGCACCAAACGGAGCTCTCAGCAGATGCACTGGTCAGTGCGAGTAAATGGTGGGGCGCTGGGGAAATTCATTCCACTCATGGTGTCCACCCCGCCACGCCTGACATGAACCGGGACATCTTCCGCTGCTCCAATGACAAGCGCTATGGCATCCTCGGCGTTGGCCCCCAGTGGCATAACGATGGCAGCTTCGAAGCAGCAACGTTTTCTCACTCCGCCTACTACATGGCGCGCGCCCCTGAGCAGGGCGGCGGAACGCACTTTGCTCATCAGGGGGCAGCCTTCGACGTGCTGCCAAAGGAAAAGCAGGCGTTTTGGGAACGGCTTGTCTCTGTGAATTCTGATTCAGGGGTCAGTCACCCCGTCGTCCATACCCATCCTATTTCGGGGCGAAAGAGCGTATGGCTTCATTTGGGGATGACCGGCGCCGTTATAGAGCGGTTACCCGAAGAAGGCGTTGCAATCGATGAGCTGCAACAAGCCCCCGCCGCTGTCGATCATCTTCGTTTACTCAACAAAGATGAAATGAAACAGCTTTTCAATGACTATAACGATCTTCTTGATGCGTCTTTCGAGAAGGGCTACGGGATCCGTTATCACTACCAGACGGGGGATTTACTTTACGTTGATAACTGGGCAATGGCTCACAGGGCCGCGCCTGAAGCGCATATGTCGGCCGAGGAGCAAGGGTTGAGGATAATGGATCGCGTGACTATCAAGTCCAGGCAGAACCTGGCACCTCACTTTGGCTTGCCGCAGTACATCAATTTATCCGGGCCACACCCCTTTAATCGCGATGGCGTATGGCAAGCAGGCGGTGTGGGTTTTCGGTGGAAAGATGACATCCCCATGCAAAACTAGGGTCTGTTGACGCTACAGACACTCAGTGGCGATACCTTTACCCATCTAAGCACTTCCGCCCTATTGCATCGCGTCCTAACCACATTTTCTTACCAAAGGTGTAAGGTTGGTACAATAATAGCCACTAAGTGGCATCGCTGATTCAGCAACGACACGGACGACTCTATGCCAATACCAACTGAAGCACGTTTACAGGCGCTGGCTAGCGAATTAAAGCGGGCCGGAATTGCCTACCAAACGCTTACGCCGATGGCGGATACTGGGCTGGCCCACGATCATGTCTGGCTGCATCGCAGCGATGGCGATGACTGGGTAGCGCGGCTGCCGAAGCAGAGCCAGATGAACCTGCCGCCTGAAGAGAATCTTGCCTATCAGAGAGCCTGTTACCAGCGCTCTAGCCCTGGCGGGCACACGCCGACACTTTATGACACCCTGCCGCTCAGCGAGGCATTGCCCAGAGGCGGGTTGCTGGTAGAGGCTATCCGTGGGCGTTTGGCGCAACTACCCGACGACCTCCCCGCCATCGCGGATGCCCTGGCCAGCCTACATCGTCAAACGCTACCTAATGCCTCGGCGCAGGCGCCGCTGCTGGCCCCTGAAGACCCTTGGCAGGCGATGGTGGATGAAGTGCGCCAGCAGGCTAACTGGCTAGGCGATGCACAGCTTTCGAGTAAAGTGACCCGGCGAATTAAGCAGGAGCTGGACTTACTTCCGCCCCGCCTAAACGATGAAACCGCGACGCTGATTAGCTTTGACACCCACCCTGGCAACTTCTTAATCCGCGACGATGGCCGCGCGGTGTTGGTAGATTTAGAGAAGTGTCGCTACGGCCTGCCGGGCATTGATCTCGCCCACACCAGCCTCTACACCTCCACTACCTGGGATGTAAACAGCCAAGCGGTGCTATCGCTGAATGACGTGATTAACTTTTACCGCCGCTGGCAAGCAGCCATGAGTGAATCACCCGATACCGACACCCTGGTCGCCTGCCGCCGCGCTACCTGGCTGTGGTCATTGACCTGGTGCGCGAAATGGCGCGCCCAGCACCTAAACGCTAAAGATGCCCAGCAACGGGGAGAAGACTGGTCGGCAGAACTCACCGACCCTGCCGTGATTGACCACGTACGTGACCGCGTTGAGCACTACCTCTCGCTGCCGATTATTGATCACGTTCATAGCGAGCTGCAGTGCTTGCAAGCTTCCCTATAACGTTTGTGCTTCCTACCCAAGAGATATGCGATGCCGATTAACCGTCACCCTATACGCTTCACGATCGCCACCACGCTGTTAGGCCTTGCGCTTCCTGCCATGGCCACCCCTGATCCGGACGACTGGCAAAGCGTCGTGGCACAAGCCGAAGGCCAAACCGTTTACTGGAATGCCTGGGGGGGTGATACGCGCACCAACCGTTATATTGACTGGGTGGCGGAGCAAATGCAGGCCCAGTACGGCGTCGATGTGGAGCACGTTAAGCTGGACGATACCGGCAGCGCGGTGGCACGGGTGCTAGCCGAAAAGCAGGCGGGTAACCACGACGAGGGCAGTATTGATCTGATTTGGATCAACGGTGAGAACTTCGCTGCGATGCGCGAAAGCGACCTGCTGTTCGGCCCCTTCGCCGAGGCGCTGCCCCATTTTGCGCTCACCAACGCCGACGAAAACCCCGAGGTTGTCACCGACTTCACACTGCCTACCGAAGGCTACGAGTCGCCCTGGGGAAAAGCGCAAATCACCTTCTATTACGACAGCGCCCAAACCGAGACTCCCCCCAAGGATATGCAGTCGCTACTCGCCTGGGCTCGAGCCAACCCGGGCCAGTTTAGTTATCCACGTATTCCCGACTTCACCGGCAGCACCTTTTTGAAACAGGCGCTGATCGAGCTTACCGAGCAGGATGAGGCGCTTTACCAGCCGGTTTCAGAGAGCGATTTCGAGGCTGTGACAGAGCCACTGTGGGCCTATTTGGATGCGTTGCACCCGCACCTGTGGCGCAGCGGGCGCGCCTTTCCCGACTCGGGCCCCAACCTGCGCACCTTGATGAGCGACGGCGAGTTAAGTCTTGCGTTTTCTTTCTACCCCACTGATGCTGCCGTGGCGGTCATGGAGTATGAACTGCCCGATAGCGTGCGCAGCTATGTGCTAGAGGGCGGCACCCTGGGTAACGTCCATTTTGTGGCAATTCCCTACAACTCACCCCATAAAGCCGGGGCCATGGTGCTTGCCGACTTTTTACTTTCGCCACAAGCCCAGGCCGAAAAGCAGTCGTTGGCGATGTGGGGCGACCGCAGCGTGCTGGATATCGATCAATTAGACGCTGACGCCCAAGCGCTGTTTGAGCAAGGAGAACGCCACCCTGCTGAGCTACCGGCTGACGCGCTGTCTAACACCCTACCCGAACCGCACCCCAGCTGGATGACCGCCCTGCAAGACGCCTGGCTTGAGCGTTACGGCGTTAACTAGACCATGCTGCGACTGGCCCCGGCGCTCATCATTGCCCTGCTAGTACTGCCGGTAGCCGCAGGGCTACTGATGGTTCTGCTGCCAGCCTTTGGCTACTTGCCCGCGCTAGGCGGACATGGCATTAGTTTAGCCCCCTGGCAGATGCTGTTCGCCCAGCCGGGGCTGTGGCGTTCGGTGGCGGTGAGCTTTGCCAGCGGGTTAGTCAGCGCAGCCATAGCGCTGGTTATTGTGGTGCTGTTTTTGGCCGCCAGCCGGGGCACATGGCTAGACCGCAGCATTCGGCGGCTGGTTTCGCCTCTACTCGCCATCCCCCATGCCGCTATTGCGTTTGGATTTGCCTTTTTGATTGCCCCTTCGGGCTTGTTGGCGCGGCTCATATCGCCATCGCTAACCGGCTGGGAGCGCCCGCCGGATGCGCTGATCATCAACGATCCTTGGGGGCTTTCCCTGATCGCGGGGCTGGTGCTAAAAGAAGTGCCGTTCCTACTGCTAATGAGCCTGGCAGCGCTGCCGCAGCTAGTGCCTGAAAAGCGCTTAATGCTGGCGCGATCACTGGGCTATTCACCTACCATTGCGTGGTTAAAAACCGTGCTGCCTTCGCTCTACCCACTGATTCGCCTGCCCGCGTATGCGGTGATCGCCTACGCCACCTCGGTAGTCGATATGGCGCTGATTCTCGGCCCGACCTTGCCTCCCACGCTGAGCGTGTCTATCTTGCGTTGGTTCAACGACCCCGATATTAGCCACCGCTTTATGGCCTCGGCGGCGGCAGTGCTACAACTGGGGGTCACCATCGCCGCACTGCTCTGCTGGTGGCTGCTGGAACAACTGACCCGCCTGCTGGCGCGACACTGGCTGACCAATGGCAGCCGCCAGCGAGGTGAAATCGCCCTGCGCGTAGTGGGCCGCTCGGCGTTACTGTTTGCAAGTATCACGGCGCTGGCGGCCTTGGTCGGGTTGGGGCTGTTTTCGCTGGCTGGTTTTTGGCGCTTTCCTGAGCTGCTACCGCAGATGCTAACGCTGGATCACTGGCTACGCAGCGGCCCTATGTTGGTCACACCGCTCGTCAACACTGCGCTGATTGGGCTGATTTCAACGACGCTGGCCACGGCGCTGGTATTAACGACGCTTGAAAACGAGCACCGCCAACATATTCAACCGAAGCGCGCACTATGGCTGCTCTATCTACCGCTACTGGTGCCGCAAATTGCCTTTCTGTTTGGGCTGATTGTGGCAGCGGAGAGTTTGGGCGTTCGCCCCCAACTAGGCTTGGTGATCGCAGGTCACCTGCTGTTTGTGTTGCCTTATGTCTATCTATCATTAGCCGAGGCGTATCGTCGCCTGGATCCACGCTGGCTACAGGTAGCGCGCTCCTTGGGTGTGTCACGCAGTGCTGCATTTTGGAAAGTGCGCCTCCCGCTACTATTAGCGCCGCTATTAACAGCCTTTGCGGTGGGCCTGGCGGTGAGTATTGGCCAATACTTACCCACCCAACTGCTGGGAGCCGGGCGGGTCACTACGGTAACGACCGAGGCGGTGGCGCTTGCCGCAGGCAGTAACCGACGCTTAATCGGCGTTTGGGCATTAGTGCAGGCGGGCCTGCCACTGATCGGCTTTATGCTTGCTCTGGGGCTGCCCCGTTTATTGGGCGCCCACCGCCGTGAACTGGCTACCTAAGAGGGACATTGTGACAGTTTATTTCAGCGCGTCGCTGCGCCTTGAGCAGATTAGCATCGCCCTTGCGGGCCGTGAGTTACTGGCAGTGGATGCCACCATAGCCCCAGGCGAGGTGCTCACCGTAATGGGTCCATCGGGCTCAGGAAAATCGACCCTGCTGGCGTATATTGCGGGCTTTATTACTCGAGATTTTAGTGCCAGCGGCGGCGTATGGCTGGGCGAGCAAGACCTGCTAAACCTCCCCGCTGAAAAGCGCGGCATCGGGCTTTTGTTTCAGGATCCGCTGCTGTTTCCGCACCTAAGCGTGGGCGGCAATTTGCGTTTTGGGCTACCTCGCCATATTCAAGATAAACACCAACAGGTCACCCAAGCGCTTAAACAAGTGGGGCTGGCAGGCTTTGAAGCGCGCGACCCCGCCACCCTTTCTGGCGGCCAGCAGGCTCGCGTGGCATTGATGCGCCTGCTGCTCTCCAAGCCACGCGCCGTGCTACTGGACGAGCCGTTTTCCAAGCTGGATACGGCACTGCGCCAGGAAATGCGCACGCTCGTGTTTAACCAACTGCGCGACGCAGGCTTACCTGCACTGCTGGTCACCCACGACCACGCGGATGCCAAGGCAGCGGGAGGGCCTGTGCTTGAACTCGGTTGAAAACTCGCCTCAACTCAGCATTGTGATACCGGTACTTAACGAGGCTGCCGGTATTGAGGCAACGCTGGTGCCGCTACAGTTACTACGCGCTCAGCGCCTTTCGATACTGGTCGAAGTCATTGTGGTCGATGGCGGCAGTAGCGACAGCAGCGTTCGCATCGCCACACCGCTGGCTGACCGGGTGCTCAGCAGCCCACCGGGGCGTGCACTGCAAATGAACCTGGGTGCACAGCACGCCAGTGCGCCCGCGCTGCTGTTTCTGCATGCCGATACGCAACTGCCCGACGGTGCCGTTGAACAGATAACGCGGGGGCTTAACCGCCACGTCTGGGGGCGCTTTGCTATTCAGCTTTCAGGCCGCAGCCGCTGGCTGCCCGTGGTGAGCTGGATGATGAATCAGCGCTCGCGGCTGACCGGGATGGCCACCGGCGACCAGGGAATCTTTGTCCGCGCCAGCGCCTTCAGGGCCGTCGGTGGTTTTCCCGAACAGCCACTGATGGAAGATATTGAACTGTCTAAACGGCTTAAACAGGTATCGCGCCCCGCCTGCCTAACGGCGAAAGTGATAAGCTCGGGCAGGCGCTGGGATCAATACGGCGCTTGGAAAACGATCCGTCTGATGTGGCGGCTACGCTACCGCTACTGGCGCGGCGTTAGCGCAACCCAACTCGCCAAGGAGTATCGCGATGCCCGCTGAAACGCCCCATCTGCACTTGCTGGCCAAAGCGCCGCTGGCGGGGCAAGCCAAAACGCGCCTGTCGCCTTTACTGGGAGCAGAGGGCGCCGCCAACGCCCACGCGGAGCTGGTACGCCACTGCGTCGCCAATGCTTGCAAAGCATTGACGGCAGAAAAAGTCACGCTATGGACAGCGCTGGATCACGCACATCCGCTGTTTATAGAGCTTCGTGAGCAGTTTGGTTTAACGTTAACCCCCCAACCAGACGGCGATTTAGGCACACGGGTTCGCCACGCCCTGAACAGCACGTCTGGCCCTGCCATGCTGATGGGCAGCGACTGCCCGAGCATCACCAGCACGCTGATGACTACCTGCGCGCAGCAGCTGGCCAGCTACGATGTGGTGATTCTACCCGCCGAAGATGGCGGCTATGGCTTTGTAGGCACCCGGCAAGACTACCCTACGTTGTTTGCAGATATCCCATGGGGCACCCAAAGCGTGCTGACCACCACTCAGCAGCGCATTAAAGAGCTGGGGCTGCGCGCCGCTTACCCGGCGACTATCTGGGACGTGGACCGCCCCGAAGACTGGCAGCGCTGGAAAGCGCTAGCCAACCTCTGATTAGCCGTTTCAGTGTAAGGAATCAGGCGCCCTTCTCACTCAGTAACAGCAGATACTTACCTTCTTAGCGCTGGAGTTTTTTATTGTGACCCGACAACGTCTGATTATTGCCGCGCTACTGATAACAGCCATTGGCGTGTTTTTCCTTAGCGGTGCCCATCAATGGTTCACGCTAGAGACCCTCAAGGCATACCAAAGCGACTTTCAAGCGGCGTTTAATCAACACCCTTGGCAGGTGGCGGGCCTGTTTTTCGCCGCATATGTCTCAATGACCGCGCTTTCGCTGCCCGGTGCCACGCTGCTAACCCTACTGGGCGGTGCACTATTTGGCTTAGGTTGGGGGCTGCTGATTATCTCTTTCGCCAGCACAATGGGCGCCACACTGGCGTTTTTACTCTCGCGTTTTCTGTTTCAAAAGCCGATTGAGAGACGCTTTCCGCGCCAGTTTTCTTCTGTGAATCGTGGTGTCGAGCGCGACGGTGCCCTGTACCTATTCACGCTGCGTTTAGTGCCGGTATTTCCGTTCTTTATGATCAATCTGGTCATGGGGCTAACGCGGATCAAAACCCTCACGTTTTACTGGGTGAGCCAGGTCGCTATGCTGCCCGGCACTGCTATTTATGTGAACGCGGGCGGCCAGCTAGGTGATTTGGAGAGCCTGGGTGGCATCCTTTCGCCAACGCTTATCGCGTCGTTTTTACTGCTCGCTATCTTCCCCTGGATCGCGCGGCGGATTGTGCTGCTGGTGCAGAAGCGCAAGGCCTACCAGGGTTTTACCCGCCCACAACGCTTTGATTACGACATTGTGGTGATCGGCGGCGGCTCGGCGGGGCTGGTAACCAGCTATATCGCCAGCGCCGTTAAGGCCAAAGTCGCGCTGGTGGAAAAACATAAAATGGGCGGAGACTGCCTGAATACCGGCTGCGTACCTTCCAAAGCGCTGATACGCGCCGCCCGCGCTGCCCACGAGATTCGTACCGCGCCACGCTTTGGCGTGACATCTAGCGAACCTCAGGTCGATTTTGCCAAGGTGATGGCGCATGTAAAACAGGCGATTAGCGCTATCGAACCCCACGACAGCATAGAACGCTATAACGGCTTAGGCGTTGAGGTGTACCAAGATCACGCCAAGCTAACCTCGCCTTGGCACGTCCAGGTGGGCGAAAAAACCCTCACCGCCCGCCATATCGTGCTGGCCACCGGAGCCCGCCCCAAGGTGCCGTCGCTACCGGGTATTGAGCATGCTCCCGTGCTCACCTCTGAAAACCTATGGTCACTGATAGAACTGCCCAAACGCCTGGTAGTGCTCGGCGGCGGTGCGATTGGCTGCGAGCTAAGCCAGAGCTTTGCCCGTCTGGGTAGTCAGGCCACGCTGGTGGAAGGCATGCCCCAGTTGCTGGGCCGCGAAGACCCAGAAGTCGGCGAAGCCGTCGAAAACACTCTGGCGAGCGAGGGTGTAACGGTGATGACCGACGCCAAGGCGCTGGAAGTACTCAACGACGAAGCAGGCTACCAACTGGTCGTGGAACATCACGGTGAGCGCAAGCTACTGCCCTTTGACTACCTGCTGGTTAGCGCCGGTCGCCAAGCCAATGTGGAAGGCCTAGGGCTTGATGTGCTGGGTATTACAACCACCCAAGCGGGCACTTTAGAACTGAACGAGCGGCTGCAAACCCGCCTACCCAACATCTGGGCCTGCGGCGATTTGGCCGGGCCGTACCAACTTACCCACGCGGCGGCTCATCAAGCGTGGCACGCAGCGGTCAATGCGCTGTTTGGTGAACTGAAAAGCTTTGCGGTGGACTATCGCTATATGCCCGCAGTCACCTATGTACAACCGGAAGTCGCCAGAGTCGGGCTGAATGAAAAGGAGGCCAAGGCAAAAGGCATTGAGTATGAAGTTACCCGCTACGCCATGGCAGAAAGCGACCGCGCCATTGCCGAAGGCGCCACTGAGGGGTTTATCAAGGTGCTCACGGTGCCGGGCAAAGACAAAATCCTTGGCGCAACGATCGTGGCAGAAAACGCGGGCGAGTGGCTGGGTGAGTTTACCCTCGCCATGAAACACGGCCTGGGGCTCAATAAGCTACTCGGCACCATTCACCCCTACCCCACGCTGGGTGAGGCCGCCAAAGCCACTGCAGGCGTATGGAAAAACGCCCATAAACCCGAACGGGTTCTCAAGCTATTGAAGCGCTACTTCAATTGGCGGCGCGGGGACACCTCGGCTAAAAATTGACACTTAGCAAACTATATTGAATTATTATTAGGAACAGCGAGCGCGGCTAATCGTTGCGGTTATTCGCCGACGGGTGTGCTTTGGCGAACGTTTCAAGGATGTCGCGCACCACCTTACGCTGGGCAGCAGGGAGCCCCCGATAGAGTGACAACAGCTGGCGCTCTTCATTGGTCGAAGAAATGTCCCAGCTTGCGGGAGGCTCGCTGACGGTATAGGCACTGCTGTCGCCGTAGCGCAAGTGGTGCGGATCGACTAACAGCCAGCGGGCCAACACCTGGAGCTTATCCTGATTGGGGATTGAGTCACCGCGCAGCCAGCGCCTAACGGCCTGGAACGTGATTGGCTTTCCCCAGTAACGCAGGTTAAATTCCCGCTCAAGCACTGACGGTCGCGGTTCGTAACCGGCTGCTTCTAGCGCCGCTTTCAGACGCTCGGCGAACATGATTTTTTCATTCATGCCGCCAATGTGAAGCGATTGTTCAATAACAGTTGAATAACGGTTCACCTTTTGATTGAATCATTAATTCAATTTCGAGCTTTCGCTTAGCCGTTGCGGGTGAGTGGCTATGCTAAACGCTGAAGCGCGGCGCTTGAGGAGTCATTCAGGATGAGTGGCACACTATCTCCATCGGTGCAAAATATTGATCACCTGTGTCATAAGCTGACGCTACTCTGCAGCTCGGCAACGCCCCTTGAGCTTTTTGAACTGCTGACTAAAACGCTCAACGCGCTTACCCAGGGTCAACCAGTGGCACTGTATCATCGCTTAAACAAAGGCAACCTTCGTTTGGCCTACTGCTACCCGTTGGAAAGTACTCTGGCCTCTCATCACGCGCTGCTCGCTATTCGTTGTTACGACGACCTGGTGACCTCAGACCTGCAACTTTATGAGCTAAAGGGCGAGCATGAGGTGTGGGGATATATTGGGCACCCACCTGCGGTTCACGCTGGACCTGGCAAGTGGATCCAGCTACTCGTCGACATTGCATCCCAACGCTTACGCCTGTTAAAAGCAGAGCGTATGGCCGCTCGCCAATCAGGTTTAAAGTCTCGCCGCAGACTGCTTTCCAGGGATATTAAACGAATCGCATCGATTGATGATATTTTGCAGCATCATGGCGCCAGCTGGTGCGATATTTTCCAGGCCGAAGGCATAGCACTGGCTTACCAGGGTGATCTCCATTGTTTTGGCGAATGCCCCTCCAAGCACCAGCTCTTTCATCAGCTACAGCAGTTGAATCAGCAGAACCCCCATGACGACATCCGTGAGCTGAATGGCAGTTGCCAAGGCGGCCTGGCTGCCCCTCTTAGTGTCGCGAAGGCTTCCCTTGGCTGGTTGCTGCTGTTTCGCCAGCAGCCGCCCCTCCCTGCGCTAGAGGCCGATACAACGTTCCAAGACGCCTTAAGCTATTGGATGCCTCTTGAAGCCTCCATGATCATCGAGCTGGCTGACGATATAGCAGTGGCTATAACGGCCCAGGAGGTCGTTCACCTCAACCGTCAGTTAACCAAGACAAATCAACGCCTTGAGGGTCTGGCACACACCGATCCCTTAACAAAATGCTGGAACCGCTACTACACCGAGCTGGTGATTGAGGATTTGATCCATTCGTCTGTCAGTTTCGCCATGTTGATGTTTGATATCGATGATTTTAAAAAAATTAACGATACCTATGGCCATGCAATCGGTGATGATATCTTGTGTGATATCGCGCAGTTAGTGCAGGAGACGCTGAGAGCTGATGACCTCCTTGGCCGCTGGGGAGGCGAAGAGTTCGTCATCATATCCAAGGAGCAGGACCAAGACGCCAGCTTGAAGCTGGCTAACCGGCTCTGCCGCAGCGTGGAGCAACACACCTTCCCCATCGCCGACCAGCTAACGGTGAGTATCGGTCTAACCCTTTTACAGCCCGGCGACCAGCCTCGTCAGCTATTTGAGCGGGCAGATCAAGGCATGTATCTGGCCAAAATGGCGGGTAAAAACCAAGTCTTTGTCTGCTAAAAATCCAGTAACACCTTAGTTCTTTAGAGGCGATGCCCATGCAGCAATTATTACTGATTGGTGCGGGCCATGCCCACGCCTTTGTACTCGAAGCCTTTGCCCTCCAGCCGGAACCCAACATCGCGATTACCGTGGTGAGCGATAGTCCGTTAGCGGCTTACTCAGGCAGCGTGCCCGCATGGCTGGCGGGAGAGTGCACGCTGCGCGAGACGCAAATCGACGTGGCTGCGTTATGCCAACGGGCCAACGCTCGATTGATTCTTTCCCCAGCTAAAACTATTAACACGCTACTACGTCATGTGGCGCTGGAGAATGGCGAGCAGGTTGATTTTGATGTGGTCTCCTTCAATATCGGCTCGACCCTGACGCTCCCCCAGCAGCACGGAGAACAACTCCCCAAGCTACTCGCCATGCGCCCATTAAGCAGCTTGCACCAGCGCTGGCAGGCACTGCAAAACGAGATTAGCCATTTACCTGACGGCGGCACCCAACGGGTGATGGGCGTTGGCGGAGGCGCCGCAGGCTGTGAAACGCTAATGAGCGTACTGGCCCAGTTGCGCCAACAGCGCCCGGATATTGAGTGGCAGGGGCATTTGCTCAGCGCTGCTAACGAACTGCTGCCGGATGCCGGGCGCTTACCCCGCTGGCTAATAAAGCGTGCGCTTTCCAAAGCAGGTATTTCTGTTCACTTTGAGCAACGCGGAGACACACTGATTGAAGGCGGCGTCGCAACCCAGGATGATAAACGCCTTGATGCGGATATCGTGCTGTGGGCCACCGGCGCGGTTGGCCATTCTTGGCTTGAGGACACCGCGCTGCCGTTGGATAAACATGGTTTTATCCGCGTAGAAAACACGCTGGAAGTCACGGGCCAGCCGAGTGTTTTTGCCGTTGGCGACTGTGCAGGGTTTACCCCTGCGCTGCCCAACGCGGGGGTTTACGCGGTCCGTATGGGGCCACACTTGGCAAACAACCTACGCCGCGCCTGCCTAGGTGAGCCACTAGCCCCCTGGCAGCCACCCAAGCGCGTATTGGCACTGATTGGCACCGGCGACGGCCGCGCCATTGCCAGCCGCGGCGCCCTTGGCCTTTCAGGCAAGTGGGTATGGGAATGGAAAAAGCGCATTGATGCGCGCTTTATTGCCCGCTTCAATCCGCCTTTTGAGGACTGACTGACCGTTAGTTTCCTTCGCGCCAACCGCCTAATACCCGACTGTCTGGGCCAAAAAAGACCAACCGGTCATGGTCAATCAAGTAACGATAGGCGCTCTCCAGCATATCCGTAACCCGTTGGGCATCAGCCAATTGCGGGCACGCCATCCGCGTGGTCGCCAGCTCGCCAAACTCAATACGCTGGTTCTCGCCCAGAGTGACTTGCCCGGTAAAGCGGTTACAGCCGTCATGACCGCTAACCTTGCCGTCCTTGGAAATCTGGAAAAAAGGTGTTTCCGGCATGGAGAGCCGCTCATCGGTACCCATCAACAGCAGGTTCCAACGCTGATCGACGATAGCCCCAGAAAGCGAGGAGCCACTTGAGCCGTCTTGCGGTACCGAACTTGGTCCAGGCGCACTGCTACACGCACTTAACAGCAGTGCAGCCGAGGCTAGCAGTGGCAGTAAACGCCAACCTTTCATGGTCATGGTGATCTTTCCCTTGTTTAACGATTACCGGCTAGTTCTTAGCAAAAAGTTCTTCACAACAGTTCTTAACAACGGTTCTTAACAATAGTTTTTAAAAAAAGTTTTAACAACAAGCGCTTACCAGCTACCGCTGTTTTCCATTGAGGCCCAGGGCTCTTGCGATGCCAGGGCGTCGCCCTTCTGCAGCAGTTCAACAGAGATGCCATCCGGCGATTTCACAAACGCCATATGGCCATCACGGGGCGGGCGATTAATTGTTACGCCGTTGTCTTGAAGATGCTGGCAAAGCGCATAAATGTCGTCCACCCGGTAAGCTAGGTGGCCAAAATTACGCCCGCCAGTGTACTCTTCAGGATCCCAGTTATAGGTCAGTTCTAATTCTGGTGCGGTCAGCCGCTCCGAGCGCGGCTCATCTGCTGGCGCGGCCAGGAATACCAGCGTAAAGCGCCCTTTCTCATTCTCTTTACGGCGCACTTCTTTAAGCCCCAGCAAATCGCAGTAAAAACGCAGCGAAGCATCTAGGTCACTGACACGCACCATGGTATGTAGATATTGCATATCGACTCCTGAGAAAAAAACACCCTAGTCATACTTTACAAAAACGTGACAGCGGAAATAAATCGCTGCAACGCTGTATAATTAAATCATACCCTTTATCTTAGCTGGGTTTACCCGTCGGAGAAACCTGTGGATTCAGTCACTCAAGCCGCGCTTGGCGCAGCCATTGGCGGTGCCGTATTGGGCAAGCGCTTAGGGCGCAAGGCCATCCTAATCGGCGCCGTACTGGGCACCCTGCCCGATCTTGATGTAGCGTTGGACTATGGCGATGCTGTAGCCAATGTCACCGAGCATCGCGGCTTTAGCCATTCGCTTTTTGTACTCACCGGGTTAGCTACCCTATTGGCGCTGCTGTGCACGCGATTTGCTCCCGCAAAAGATATCAGCCTGCCCCGCTGGTGGAGCTTCTTTACGCTAATACTGATCACCCATCCACTGCTCGACGCGCTCACCACGTACGGCACTCAACTGCTTTGGCCGCTTGATCTGTCCCCAGCGGCATGGCCGATTATTTTTATAATCGACCCGCTCTACACCCTTCCGTTACTGATTGCGATTGGGGTTGCACTGGTATCACAGCGAGTAATGAAGGCGTGCGCTTGGGGATTAGCGGTTACTTGTGTTTACCTCGTGATGGCCGCTGGGGCTAAGTTAACGGTGGAACAGCGTCTTGTCCCGGCTCTGGCGGAGCAGGGGCTGGAGGAAGCTCCTCTGCTGCTACAGCCAACGCCGTTTAACATTGTGCTATGGCGTGCCACGGTCATGGGTGAGGATCGTTATTATGAAAGTCTGGTGAGTGTGTTTGACAGCGACCAGCAACCGCGTCTTGAGCCGCTGGTGAGTAACCCTGAACTAGCGGAGTATGCCCTGGCCAGCCAGCAAGGGCAGCGTTTAGCGTGGTTCACAGGGCCTTTCCTGCGCTATGAGACACGGCTTCTGGACGGAAAAGAGACGCTGATCGCCACCGATATTCGGCTCGGCTTCCCTGGTTTCCATCCGTTTAGCTTTACCCTGGCAACGCTTGAAAGTGATCGCTGGCACCCGCTGGCGGTGAGCGAACAAGTGGAGAGTACCCGCGGTATTCAGTTGGAAACACTATCACGACTTGCCGCTCGCGCCACTGGCAACACCTCAGCCCTTTGCGCCAGCGACTTTGTGCCGCCAGAGTGGCGGGCCGAGCGTATTGTCTATCGTTGCTGAGCTAGCGCTTTATGAGATTCGGCTAGGGGGCAATACCCTGGCCGCAGCCACTATATTGCTCGCCGCCATAGGTTAGCGTAACGCGGGCGGGGAAAGGCTTGCCGCTCATGTTGTCAAAGCAGGCACCGGCTTCAATGCGCACGCGGAAAAAAGGCTCCACGTCAGCGTTTTCAATCACAACCCGACCTGCCTCATTGTCCATCACGCTAACCATATAGGGCAGTTGTAGACGCTCTTCCCCATAGTTCGTCTCCATCGTCAGCGTGGGCGTATCATTCGCTAACGCAACCGTCCAGCCAGGCTCATTACCCTGGCCAAAAAACATCACACCGGGCTTCTCGGTTCGAGTTAAGGCATCACGCTGCTCAGCCTGCAAACACTTCAGCTGCCCCCGCGGCGTTTCCACTAGCGCCTTGTCACCCCGGTTCCAGAAGCTAATCTCACCGTCTTGATAGCGCGCGCCGCTGGCCACGATCGCCTGAGGGAGCCGCCATGCGCCGTGCAGCGACCATAGGCGTAGGTCGTTGGCATTGGTCGCGGTCACTAAGTTCTGTTGTGCAGGCTCACATTGCCAAGCGGTAAATTGTGAGGCTGAGCCGGGAAATAGCGCTGAGGGCAGAAAAGGCGCCCGGTTATCCAGCGCTGCTTGGTTAGCGGCGTCAGTTTCTTTAGAGGCTATCGTTTCTGCAGAGGGGGTTGCGGCACAGCCCCCGAGCACCACCATCACACCGGCAGCGGCGATGGCACCACCCCATATTTTTAACGTATTCATACATCGTGCTCCCTGTAAAAATGCTGCTATTGCCTACTGAGCAACTTACCCACGTTTGAACGCCTGCAGGTCATGCGTATCAATACTCTCGACCTGCGGGGGTAACGCCAGCTCTTCGCGTTTGATTTTAACCTGCATTTTTTCCGCTAGCCGTTCGGCGTCGTCGTCGGTGGTGCGCCCGTTAAGCTCCGCCAACTGTGCCATGCCCTGGTGATAAAAAGTGAGTAGATCGAGCGCCGTGCGGTTGTTCTCTTCCACCGCTTTACGCAGTTGCGAAAGGTAGCCGCTGACCTGCGACAGGTGATGTTTGAGCTGCCAGACATAGCGAACCTCCGTCATCCATGGGCGCTCGCGCAGCACGGCAAATAACGCACTGGTGGCCAATAACCCAAGCAGCACGCCGAGGGCGTTGAGCCATAGGCTACTGCCAAAGGTGGAGGTAAGGAGCATTGAGAAGAGGAGGCCAAAAATAATCAGTTGCCCCGCCATGGCAAAGCTGATCATTCGGGCTTTGCGGCGGTAGGTCTCGGGATCGTGATGTTCTAGGGTAAATACCATGGCCAGCCTCATTATCGCTGCAAACGCCCTATGATACGGGGCTGTCCATAGCAAACAAGTAATAGCGTTAGTAAGTCACTTAAGCCAAGCGCTCTGCCGCTGTTTTGAGCAGATGTTCGGTGGTTTCCCAGCCGACGCAGGCATCGGTAACCGATACGCCATAGCGCAGGGCATTCGGTTTGAGCGGCTGCTTGCCTTCAAACAGATGGCTTTCCAGCATCAGCGCGACCAGATTGGCTTCGCCCGCCTGACGCTGCGCCAACACATCTAGCATCACTTCACTCTGGCGGCGGTGATCTTTGCGCGCATTGGCATGGCTGCAATCCACCATTAGCCGTGGGTTTTGCCCGGCATTACGCAGCGCAGTGGTTGCCGCGCGTACGTGTTGGGCCTGATAGTTAGGCTCGCCGTGACCACCGCGTAGCACCACGTGGGTGTGCGGATTACCCGCGGTTTGCTGAACGACCGGATGACCGTGAGCATCCACTGCAAAACGCTGGTGCGGATGGGCCGCCGCACTCATGGCATCGATAGCCACTTGTACATCGCCGCTGGTGGCATTCTTGAAGCCTACTGCCGCCGACAAATCACTGGCCAGCTCACGGTGCAACTGCGACTCGGTGGTACGTGCGCCAATCGCCACCCAGCTTAGTAAGTCGTCTACATAGGACGCTAACATTGGTTGTAAAAGCTCGGTGGCCACCGGCAGGCCGCGGGCGGCTACCGCATGCATGAGTTCACGAGAGAGCGCCAAACCGCGGGGCATATCACCACTGCCATCCAAGCCTGGGTCATAGGCCAGCCCTTTCCAGCCCACTGTGGTGCGCGGCTTTTCAACGTAGACGCGCATGACCGGTAAAATACGTTCACTGACCTCTTCACTTAGCGCAGCCAGGCGGTCGGCGTACTCCAGCGCTGCATCGGGGTCATGCACGGAACAGGGGCCGACCACCACAAGGAGACGGTCATCCTGACCACTCAAAATTTGCTGTACGGCGTGGCGCTGGCGGGCAATTTGCGCGCTCAGTGAGTCGCTAAGCGACACACGCTGACGAAGTTCAGCGGGCGTAGGCAGTTTCTGTGAGGTAGAGACGGCTGCCGTGGTATGCGGCAAGTTGACGTGGGCAGTGTTGACAGCAGGGCTACTTGCAACAGGGCTGATAGGCGCATTCATGATTAACTCTCCGTAAGCGTATGACATCGTTTAATTAGGTGACCACCCAATTGCACACGGTCGGAGGTGGCAGCTAGCACCGACCGCGCGTCGCTAAATCGCCAGCTATAGCCATAACCCACAAAATAGGTAGCGAAAACGTTAGTCAGTGCGCGATAAATCATGATGCTGCTCCTTGATGAAATAATAATGAATAACGGTCGAAAATCACTCAGTCTATAAATCGCGGGGGCCCAAAAACGCCAAAAGCCCCGGCGGGGTTACCGACCGGGGCTTCTGTGCTTACGGCAGGCAACCGGATGGTGTGCCTGTTGGCGCGACGTTAGGCGTCGGCCAGGGGCACACCGTGGCTAAACCAATACCCATAAAACGCAAAGCCGCCAGCCAATTCTGGCTGCGGGATCACTTTATGTAGGTTGGTTAGTCGATGCATGCCCATATTCCGTTAGATTCTGTTAGTTTCGCTGGCAATCGCTAGCCCAAGTAAATCGTCTGATACGGCAGCCGCCATGGCGTTGTGTTTTATCCTGCCTGCAAGTGCTGCAAATGGCAACACTCAACCACTAAAAGCTTGTACCCAACCAATGGTCGCGGGCAGCGCACTCATGCTAACCAATACAACCACGCCTAGAAAGATGGCCAGGAAACCAGAATCGTCTTTAAAGTTTTCGTCGTGATGGGCCATGTTAGCCTCCTTTTTTATCAACACTATATCAGGGGGAAGTAGCCAAACTCTGAGGCCATATTAAGTAGATCGCGGTGCGTAGGCAAACACATCCGAAAACACTCGCTCTAGTTTAGTGCCTTTTGCATCCAGCGCATCCAGGCAGGCATAGACCATGTTGGGCGACCCCGAGATATACACATCGTGGGTGTCTGGCGTGATATCGGCGCTTTTTAATACTTGGTCAACACGCCCCAGGTGATGGGTGATCCGCTCTCCGGCCGCCAACGGCTCTTCTAAAGGTGATTCGGTCACCGCATGAAAGCAGACGTTAGCATGGGTTTGCGCCCAGTGGCTGGCCAGTTGCTCTAAATAGAGATCGCGGTGCTCACGGGCCGCCCACCAGAGCGAAATCTCTCGCTCTGGCTGTTCGTGCAGCACCGCTTCAATGATGGCTTTCATCTGCGAAAACCCCGTACCTGCAGCAATCAGCAGTAGCGGCCTTTCACTCTCGCTATCAAGCACACACTCACCGCCGGGCAGACGCAGTGTAAGCTGGTTGGCGACCTGTAACAGTTCACGCAGCCGCGCTGAGTTATCACGCTCCGGCCAGTGCTGAATATGCAGCTCGATAACGCCATTGCTGCGATCTACACTGGCGATCGAAAACGGCACCCAGGTTGTATCGTCCAGCTTAAGCTCTAAATATTGCCCCGGCGCATGCTGCATGGCTTCGGGGCGCCCGGCTAGCGTCACACCAAACACGTCGGGGTTTAAGTTCTCAACCTCGGTGACTTGGCACGTCAACGTCCTTGCACTCATGAAAGCCTCTTTTAACAAATTTGGTCAGCGATACGCTGCATGATCCACTACTGAATTAACCGGATCAAAGGCGAGAAGGCGGTAGCTCAAGGCCAATTCCCAGCGCTTCCCAACGCTCATCCACCCGCGCTTTAACGGCATCGTCCATCACAATTGGGGTGCCCCATTCGCGGTCGGTTTCGCCTGGCCACTTATTGGTGGCATCTAGGCCCATTTTCGAGCCTAGCCCTGAGACCGGCGAAGCGAAATCGAGATAATCAATCGGGGTATTTTCGACCATCACGGTATCCCGCGCGGGATCCATCCGGGTGGTAATCGCCCAGATCACGTCTTCCCAATTGCGCGCGTCCACGTCGTCATCCAGCACAATCACAAACTTGGTGTACATAAACTGGCGCAGGAAGCTCCACACCCCCATCATCACGCGCTTGGCGTGTCCGGGGTATTGCTTCTTCATGGTGACCACCGCCATGCGGTAAGAACAGCCTTCCGGCGGCAGGTAGAAGTCGACAATTTCGGGGAACTGCTTGCACAGAATAGGCACAAATACTTCGTTGAGCGCCACGCCCAAAATCGCCGGTTCATCCGGCGGACGCCCGGTATAGGTCGAGTGATAAATCGCATCACGGCGCATGGTCATCCGCGTGATGGTAAATACCGGAAAGTGGTCGACCTCGTTGTAGTAACCGGTGTGATCGCCAAAGGGGCCTTCCGCCGCCATATCATCCGGGTAGATAAAGCCTTCGAGGATAATCTCGCTGGACGCGGGTACATCCAGATCCGCATGACCGCACTTGACCAACTCGGTACGTGAGCCGCGTAGCAAGCCTGCAAAGGCGTACTCGGAGAGCGAATCTGGTACGGGCGTCACGGCACCTAAGATCGTCGCCGGGTCGGCGCCGAGCGCTACCGCAACGGGAAAAGGCTCGCCAGGGTGGGCTTTTTGAAACTCCAGAAAATCCAATGCTCCGCCACGATGGGAGAGCCAGCGCATAATCAGGCGATTTTTGCCGATTTTCTGCTGGCGATAGATACCCAAGTTTTGGCGCTTCTTGTTCGGCCCTTTGGTAATCACTAGTGGCCAGGTCACCAGAGGCCCCGCATCGCCCGGCCAGCAGTGCTGAATCGGCAGCAGGCCAAGGTCGACCTCATCGTCCTCATACACCACCTCTTGCACAGGCGCATGTTTGACGTTTTTCGGCCCCATGCTGAGCACTTGCTTGAAGATCGGTAGCTTGTCCCAGGCGTCTTTCAAGCCTTTGGGCGGGTCAGGCTCTTTGAGAAACGCCAACAGCTTACCCACTTCTCGTAGCGCTTCCACCGAGTCTTGACCCATGCCGAGCGCCACCCGTTTGGGGGTGCCAAACAGATTGCCCAATAGCGGCATGGAGTGGCCTTTGACGTTTTCAAACAGCAACGCCGGGCCACCGGCACGCAGAGTGCGATCGCAAATCTCGGTGATTTCCAGGTAAGGATCGACTTCGACGTGGATACGCTTGAGTTCACCCTGCGCTTCAAGCGCTGCGATGAACTCGCGCAAGTCTTTATACTTCAAGGCACGCTCCCTGGCTGGCGAATGCGCCGCGTTAGCGGCGCTTCATCGCTTCAAAGAACTCAAGATTGGTCTTGGTATCTTTCAGGCGATCGATCAGGAATTCAGTGGCAGCGGTGTCTTCCATCGGATTGAGCAGCTTACGCAGAATCCACATGCGCTGCATTTCCTCCTCGGAGGCCAGCAGGTCTTCACGCCGGGTACCACTGCGGCGAATGTTAATCGCCGGGAACACGCGCCGCTCAGCCAGCTTGCGGTCCAGATGGGCTTCCATGTTGCCGGTACCCTTGAACTCTTCGAAGATCACTTCGTCCATCTTGGAACCGGTGTCGACCAGCGCCGTGGCGATAATCGTCAGGCTGCCCCCCTCTTCGATGTTACGCGCCGCACCAAAGAAGCGTTTCGGCTTCTCAAGAGCGTGGGCATCGACACCACCGGTGAGTACTTTGCCGGAGCTAGGTACCACGGTGTTGTAGGCACGCGCCAGGCGGGTAATCGAGTCGAGTAGGATGACCACGTCTTTCTTGTGCTCAACCAAACGCTTGGCTTTCTCGATCACCATTTCGGCCACTTGCACGTGACGCGCAGGCGGCTCATCGAAGGTTGACGCTACGACTTCGCCACGCACGGTGCGCGACATTTCCGTCACTTCCTCAGGGCGCTCATCGATCAGCAGTACGATCAGGTGGCACTCTGGGTTGTTACGCGTGATGGAAGTCGCGATGTTTTGCAACATCAGCGTTTTACCCGCTTTGGGCGGCGATACCAGCAGACCACGTTGGCCTTTACCAATCGGCGCGGTCAGATCGATGATCCGGGCGGTCAGGTCTTCCGTGGAGCCGTTACCGATCTCCATACGCATACGATCGTCTGGGAACAGCGGCGTTAAGTTCTCAAACAGGATCTTGTGCTTGGCATTTTCCGGGCGGTCAAAGTTGATTTGACTGACCTTCAGCAGGGCGAAGTAGCGCTCACCCTCCTTCGGCGGACGGATTTTGCCGGAAATGGAGTCACCCTTGCGCAGATTGAAACGACGGATCTGCGAAGGCGATATATAGATATCGTCGGGACCGGCGAGATACGAGCTGTCAGCGCTGCGCAGGAAGCCGAAGCCATCCTGAAGAATTTCCAGCACACCGTCGCCATAGATATCCTCGCCACTTTTGGCGTGTTTCTTGAGGATGGCGAAAATGATGTCCTGCTTGCGCGAACGGGCCAAGTTATCAATACCCATTTCACGGGCGATATCGAGGAGCTCGGGAACGGTTTTTTGCTTGAGTTCAGTGAGATTCATCGGTGTGTTAGAAAGTTGCTCATGGAAGCTGGGCGCCAGGCGCCGGGAGTAAGACAGGAGGCGTGAAAGTGACGCCGTGTGATGCGTTCAGACCCCGGTAAAGACACGCGCTCGAAGGTGAAAGGAACGGTGTTGGACTTAACTAACAACCTTAGTACTTACAACATGAGTACTTGTCATCATTAAGACTCAACTCGAGGGTGCTAACAGTTGTTTAATCTGGTTCCCACAGGAGAGTGGGTGAACCAGTGGGCTATCTGACGACTTGGAATTCTGGCTGACGCTAACGGGACAAAAATAAGTAACGTCTGGGGCGACCAAGGTGCCGTACTTGAGCAACGCATGCAAGATTTTTTATCTGAACGGCAGTTATCTAAACGGCAGTCATCTCAACAGCGAAGCGCTTATGGACACACTAACTAACCAGGTCAGATCAGGCCAGTAGCTCGATGGTAGTCAAGCGCCGCGATAAACGCAAGCCTTTGGCAATTGACAATAGATAAAGGTCACCGCAACCTTGGCACAGCCAACACCAAGGAATGCTCATGCCCACGGATATTTCGCCCCCCATTGCCACCTCTGCCACTAAGGCAGACAGCGGTGCACCGCAGCGCTTCGCCGCTATAGACCTGGGCTCCAACAGCTTTCACCTACTGGTGGCCAACTACCAGCATGAACGTCTTCAGGTGGTGGCCCGCTTGGGTGAAAAGGTGCAGCTCGCCGCGGGTTTAGACGATGACGGCCTGCTCAGCGAAGAGGCAATACAGCGCGCGCTGGACTGCCTGGGCCGCTTTGCGCCGTTTTTAAGCGATATTACCAACGCCAATTTGCGTATTGTCGGCACTAACGCCCTGCGCGATGCCGATAATAGCCAGGCATTTATCGAGCGCGCCGAGGCGCAGCTAGGTCACGCCATCGAAATTATTGCCGGCCGCGAAGAAGCCCGGCTGATTTATTTAGGTGCTGCCCACGCCCTGGCCGAAAATGGCCGTCGCTTAATCGTCGATATTGGCGGCGGTTCGACCGAATTTATTATTGGCGAAGCCTTCGAGCCCAAAGCGCTGGAAAGCCTGCGCATGGGCTGCGTGACCTTTTCCCGACGCTTCTTCCCCGACGGTGAACTAAACGAAAAACGTATGCGCCGCGCTGAATTAGCCGCCCTTTCGGAGTTGGCCAATATTCAGCGCCCGTATCAACGCTTGGGTTGGGATGACCCGGTGGGTTCAAGCGGTACGATTAAAGCGGCTGCCAGCGTGCTAAATGCTTACGGCGATACGCCTAACGAAGGAGTTATCACCCGTAGCGGCTTGAATAAGCTGCGCGAGCGGCTGCTGAAGTGCAAACAGTTGGATAAAGTCGCGCTGGATGGCCTCAAAGCCGACCGGGCCAAAGTTTTCCCAGCGGGTATTGCCATCCTTGGGGCGATTTTTGAAGCCTTCGATTTGACTCAAATGCGCTATGCGGATGGCGCCCTGCGTGAAGGCGTGCTCTACGACATGGCCGGGCGTAACACAGCAGAAGATTCTCGCTCCAAGAGCCTGGAGTCGCTCAAACGCACCTACGATGTGGATACTCGCCAAGGGCTCAACGTTGCCGACACCGCCGAGCGCCTGTTTGACCAGGTGCACCAGGCGTGGTCGCTAAGCCCTGAGCAAGGCCGCTACTTGCAGTGGGCATGCCTGGTGCATGAAATCGGCCTGGCGATCTCCCACAGCCAGTTCCATCGCCACGGCGCCTACCTGCTGGAGCACTCTGACCTGGCCGGTTTTTCACGCCCTGAACAGCGCCAGCTGGCGTTTTTAGTGCGTGCCCACCGGCGCAAATTTCCGCTCAAGGAGTGGCAGGCCCTGCCCGAGGCGCAGCAAGCGTCTACCCAGAAGCTCGCCCGGCTGCTGCGTTTAGCCGTACTGCTCAACCATTCGCGCCCAGAAACCGCCCCGCTGTTACCCGAGATCAGCGCTGACAGCAATAGCCTGACAATTACCCTGCCTGCCAGCGATGAACCCACTCTGCTAAGCACCGACTTGGAGCAGGAGCAAGCGTTTATGGAAGCGGCAGGGTTTAAGCTGGTGATTAAACAAGCGAAGTCAGGCGGGTAAAGGTGGCCCCCTCGGCCTGCCAAAGCAGCTTGGCGGGGGGGCAAATGACGCCAATACATGTATCTGCCTGCATAACCACCACCAGCCGCTCGCGTTCCCAGGGCGGCATATCAGCCTCTTGCAACAGCCGCTTAAGATCACGCCGCCCTCGTTTAGGCAGTTGAATAACCTCGCCTCCCTGGCGCCAGGTTACCCTCAGCACGTGAGAGTGCGGTTGAGACGACGCCAGCAGCCAGCCTAACGGCCCAGCGGGCGTCTCCAGCGGCGTTTGACCATCCCAGCTAGCCTCCCAAGGTGGCAGCGGTTCAAGCGGTGCGATCAGATAGAGCCGCTGGCGCCACAGGCGCGCCTGGGCGCCCGGCCACTCAACGCATACTTCAGCATCGGCCTTCGCCGTCAGTTGATCCAACAGGCTCTCTAAGCGCTTCTGCGGCGGCGTAGGTAAGCCCTGCTGCTGACAGAGAGTGCGCACCAGCAGCCGCTGGCGCGCACGGGAGCGCTGCCTAAGCGCGCTCGCATCTACCTGCCCTTCACCGGTGGTAAGCGCTACTAACTCGGCTGCTAAATATTCGCTAAGCACAGCATCTGCTTCACTGGCGTGGGCTGCGCTATTCGCTAAAGCAACGTCGGCGGCGGGCCAGCGCTCGCGCAGTGCAGGTAATATCCGGTGACGCAGGCGATTACGATCAAAGCGAATATCCTGATTGGTGGGATCTTCGCACCAATTTAACTCAAGCAGACCCGCCGCAGCTTCAAGTTCCGCTCGACGCACGGAGAGCCATGGGCGCACCACGGTAATGCCTTGGGTCTCGCGCAGAAATGGCATGCCCGCCAGGCCACGCAGTCCGCTGCCGCGCAGGGCAGCAAGCAGAAAGGTTTCTGCTTGATCGTCCTGGTGCTGGGCCAGCCACAGCGTGTCACCAGCGGGAAGCGTTGCCTGAAATGCGCCATAGCGGGCGTTGCGGGCCGCGCCTTCAACGCCTTCGCCTTGGGCATCCACCGCCACATTAACCACCGTGAGCGGCACGTTCAATCGCGCGCAGAGGGTTTTACACTGCTCTTCGAATGCCCCTGCCGCCGCCTGCAGGCCGTGGTTAATATGAATGGCGCGCAGGGGGCGGTCTGCTTGTTGGCAAACCGTCGCGGCTAACGTAAGCAACAGGCTAGAATCGAGCCCACCGGAGAGAGCCACCCAAATAGAGCGCCCCGGCGGGGTTTCCGCCAGGGCGTTTTCAAGCACGCTTTGCAGTAAATTACGCGGCTGGGGCGCCATAGCTCATTAAACGCTTGTAGCGACGCTCTAGCAGCGCGTCGGTGTCCATCGCCTGCAGACGTTCCAGACTGGCGGTTAGCGCCTCCTTGACCCGTTCAGCGGTGGTCAGCGGGTGGCGGTGGGATCCACCGAGCGGCTCTTGAATGAGCGAGTCGACAAAGCCCAGCTCTTTCAGACGCTCGGCAGTAATGCCCATGGCTTGGGCGGCGTCAGAAGCCTTATCGGCACTCTTCCACAAAATTGAGGCGCAGCCTTCCGGCGAAATAACCGAGTAGGTGGAGTACTGCAGCATTTGCAGCTCGTCGCAGACGCCAATGGCCAGCGCGCCGCCGGAGCCACCTTCACCGACCACAGTGGAGATAATCGGCGTTTTCAGTCGCGACATAACGGCCAGGTTGTAGGCGATGGCCTCTGACTGGCCGCGCTCTTCGGCGTCGATGCCAGGGTAGGCGCCTGGGGTATCGATAAAGGTCAGCACCGGCATTTTAAAGCGCTCGGCCATTTCCATCAGACGGCAAGCTTTGCGGTAGCCCTCTGGGCGTGGCATGCCGAAGTTGCGGCGTACTTTCTCTTTTACATCGCGGCCTTTTTGATGGCCGATGACCATCACAGGGGCATCATTCAACCGCGCGATTCCGCCTACCAGCGCTGCATCATCGGCAAAGTTGCGATCACCGTGCAGCTCGTCAAAGTCGGTAAAGATGTGTTCGAGATAGTCCAGCGTGTAGGGGCGCTGGGGATGCCGTGAAATCTGCGAAACCTGCCAAGGAGTCAAATCTTTGAAGATCGATGCCGTCAGCTTGCGACTTTTCTCTTCCAGCCGAGCAATCTCGTCGGACAGGTTAACTTGGCTATCGGAGCTGACTAAGCGTAGCTCCTCAATTTTTGCCTGAAGTTCGGCAATCGGCTGTTCAAAATCGAGATAATTAGGATTCATCGGCGCTGCCTATAAAAAGTAGCCTGATCAAAGTAAGCATTGATAAGTAATAAAAGAATAAGCGCATTATCGCACCCTGACCCAGCCACGCAAGTTGACTACCTAACCTAGCGTCTTTTAACGATAACGGAGTTGCACCCCTGTCTGGCCCTGGACATCCCGCAGCGCCAGCAGTAAATCGTCGCTGGGGGCGACCTTCCACTCATCATCCAGCTCCAGCCACGCCACCGCCGCTGGGTGGCGGTACTGCAAGCGAACGGGCAAGCCCTCTTGATCGCGATAGGGCGTCAGGCTGTCGCGCAGGGTTTCAATTAAGCGACCATTGATCTGCCCTGCATCCAGCGCCAGCTCCACCGCCTGGCCATAGCGAATACGCGCCGTCACCATCGGCGTGACGTCTTTACCGCGCAGGCGCAGGCCACCGGAAAATTCATCGCTGGAGACTTCGCCCTCAACGATCAATACCTGATCGGCCTCTATCTGACCGCGCAGTTGCTCAAATAGCTCCCCAAACAGTGAGGCTTCAATACGTCCGGTGCGATCATCCAGGGTGATAAACGCCATGGTATCGCCGCGCTTTGACTTCATGGTGCGCACACCAACCACCAACCCCGCCACCCGCTGAGGGTCACGAGAAGGTTTTAAATCACTGATTCGGGTCGACACAAAGCGCTTTAACTCACGCTCGTACTCATCGATCGGATGACCGGTGAGATAGAGTCCCAGGGTATCTTTCTCTCCTGAGAGCCGTTCGCGGTCGGTCCATTCACGGGCGTTGATATACTCGGCGTAAACGTCGCTGTCGCCCTCTTCGGCCTCGGCGAACGCATCCCCAAACATATCCAGCATGCCGAGATTCTGATTGGTGTGGTTCTGCGCGGCGGCTTTTAGCGCGTCTTCCATGGCGGCAAACAGCACCGCCCGATTGGGGCCTATGGTATCCAGCGCGCCGGAGCGAATCAGCGCTTCCAGGGTGCGCTTATTCATCCGTTTGGGATCCATACGGCGGCAGAAGTCGAAGATATCCTTAAACGGGCCGTCTGACTCGCGGGCTTCCACAATGGCGCCAATGGGCCCTTCACCCACGCCACGAATTGCGCCCAGGCCGTAGACCACACGGGCATCGGTATCCACGGTGAACTTGTAGCCACCCACGTTGACATCCGGCGGCGTCACGGTGAGTTTGAGGTTGCGACACTCCTCAATCAGCGGTACCACTTTATCCAGATTGTCCATTTCCGTGGACATAACGGCAGCCATAAAAGGCCCCGGATAGTGGGCTTTTAGCCACGCAGTTTGGTAAGAAACCAGTGCGTAGGCGGCCGAGTGCGACTTGTTAAAGCCATAACCGGCGAATTTTTCCACCAAGTCGAAGATGTTACCGGCCAGGTCTTTATCGATGCCGTTGGCGGCACAGCCCTCCATAAAGCCGTCGCGCTGCTTGGCCATCTCTTCGGGCTTTTTCTTACCCATGGCCCGGCGTAGCATATCGGCCTGACCAAGGCTGTAGCCCGCCATGACCTGAGCGATCTGCATGACCTGCTCTTGGTAGAGAATAATACCGTAGGTGGGCGCCAAGACCGGCTTCAACAGCTCATGCTGGTAATCCGGGTGAGGATAAGAGACTTCGGCCCGGCCGTGCTTACGGTTGATAAAGTCGTCTACCATGCCCGACTGCAGCGGGCCGGGGCGGAACAGTGCCACCAGGGCGATCATATCGTCCAGGGAGTCGGGTAGCAGACGCTTGATCAGCTCCTTCATGCCGCGGGATTCGAGCTGGAATACCGCGGTGGTTTCGGCGCGCTTGAGCATCTCAAAGGTGGGCGCGTCGTCCAGCGGGATACTCTCGATTTTGAGCGGCCCCTGACCATTGACGCTGCGCACTTTATCGACCATCTCCAAAGCCCAGTCGATAATCGTCAGCGTCCGCAGGCCCAAAAAGTCAAACTTGACCAGCCCCGCCTCTTCAATATCGTTTTTGTCGAACTGAACCACCAGACCGGAGCCATCTTCATCGCAGAGCAGTGGCGAAAAGTCGGTCAGTTTGGTGGGGGCAATCACTACGCCACCGGCGTGCTTACCGGTACCGCGAGTGGTGCCCTCTAGCTTAAGCGCCATCTCCCAAATCTCTTCGGCTTCGTCGTCGTTGCCGATAAACTCTTTAAGCGCTGGCTCCTGCTCAATCGCCTTGGCCAGGGTCATGCCCACTTCAAAGGGAATCAGCTTGGAGAGCTTGTCACCCAACGAGTAAGGGCGCCCCTGGGCGCGAGCCACGTCACGCACCACGGCCTTGGCCGCCATGGTGCCAAAAGTGACAATCTGAGAAACCGCGTTACGCCCGTAGCGCTCGGCCACGTACTCAATGACTTTATCGCGTTTCTCCATGCAGAAATCGACGTCAAAGTCAGGCATTGAGACACGTTCAGGGTTCAAAAAGCGCTCGAACAGCAGGTCGTAACCAATCGGGTCTAAGTCAGTGATCTTCTGCGCGTAGGCTACCAGCGAACCGGCACCGGAGCCCCGCCCTGGGCCTACCGGCACGCGGTTGTCCTTGGCCCACTGGATAAAGTCCATCACGATCAGAAAGTAACCAGGGAAGCCCATCTGGATAATAACGTTGAGCTCGAACTCCAGCCGGTCGCGGTAACGCTGATCGATTGCCTGATACTCTTCGCTGTCGCGGGGGTAGCGCTCGGCGGGAAACAGAAAATCCAACCGCTCGGTTAAACCGTCGTGGGAAACCTTACGGAAGAACTCGTCCTGGGTCATACCTTCGGGAATGCCGAACTCGGGCAGGAAAATCTCGCCCAAGCGAACGTTAACGCTGCAGCGTTCGGCGATCATCACGCTGTTTTCCAGCGCTTCGGGAATATCCGAGAACAGCGCCGCCATCTCGTCAGGGCTTTTTAGATACTGCTCTTCGGTGTAGCGACGCTCACGGCGAGGGTCGTCCAGCGCTTTGCCTTCGCCGATAGCCACGCGGGTTTCGTGGGCCCAGTAATCGTCCCGCTCAAGAAAGCGCACGTCATTGGTCGCCACCACAGGGGTGCCTGTTTCAATGGCCAGCTTGACGCTGGCGTGAACGCAGGCTTCTTCCAGTGGTCGTCCGGTGCGAATCAGCTCCAGATAAAAGCGCTCGGGAAACGCCGCCTGCCACTCTTGCAGCAGCAACCGTGCGTCCTCTTCATGGTCAGACAACAGGTGGCGGCCAATCTCACCCTCCCGTGCGCCGGAAAGCGCAATCAAGCCCTCGCTCTGTTCCAGCACCCACTGTTTATCAAGAATCGCGCGCCCCTGGCGCTGACCGTGGGTCCAGCCCTTGGAAATCAGCTCGGTCAGGTTGCGATAGCCCACGTCGTTCATCGCCAGCAGCGTTAGCCGATAGGGGTGCGACTCGTCATGGTGATTGTGCAGCCATAAATCGCTGCCAATAATCGGCTTCAACCCCGCACCCTGGGCGGCTTTGTAGAACTTCACCAGGCCGAACAGGTTGGCTTCGTCGGTCAAGGCCAGCGCTGGCATCGCCCGTTCAGCCGTGGTGCTGACCAGCGATTTTAGCTTCACTAAGCCATCGACCAGGGAGTATTCACTGTGCAAACGTAAATGAACGAACGGAACCGTCATGGGACTCTCAGCAAAACGCTAGGTGAAGAAAAAATACGTTAAAGCAGCGCCAACTGACGCTGCACAGGCGCAAAGCTACGACGATGGTCGGCCAGTGGCCCGTGAGCGGCAAGCGCCGCCAGATGCTCTTTGGTCGGGTAGCCTTTATGGCGCGCAAATCCATACTCAGGATAGCACTCATCCAAGGCGACCATCTGCGCGTCGCGAGCGACCTTAGCTAAAATCGACGCCGCAGCAATGGCACAGTGGCGTGAATCGCCCTTCACCACGGCCTGGCCGGGCAACGGATGCCCCGGTAATTTATTACCATCAACGAGTAGATATTCCGCCGCGGGCGCCAGCGCATCAATGGCGCGACGCATGGCCAAGTGGGTGGCGTGGTAAATATTCAGTGTATCTACTTCAGCAGCACTGGCTTCTGCTACGGCAAAGGCTAACGCCCGCTCACGAATCTGACTATCCAGCGCCTCACGTTTTCGCGCCGTCAATTTTTTAGAGTCGGTCAGACCGTCGATCGGCTGAGCGGGATCCAGAATCACGGCAGCCGCCACTACGCTGCCGATCAACGGCCCACGCCCTACCTCATCAATCCCTGCCAGTCGCTCGCCGCTATAGGCAATCTCAAGGATTGGAAAATCCTTATGCTCAAGAGACCATTGCTTACTCGCCCAGCGCTCAATCGGCATACACATCTCCCAACGGCTGGCCCGCGGCCAACAGGCTAATCGCCTCGGCGGACCGGCGGCTGGCGTTGCGCTGAAGCGTGGCGTGCATCTCGGCAAAGCGCGCTTCCAAGGCACGGCGACTGTCTGCGTCCGCCAGCATGGCGCTGAGCTGGTCAGCAATGGCCTCCGACGAGGCGGCGTCTTGGATCAGTTCGGGCACCAGCGTTTCCTGGGCAATCAAGTTCGGCAATGATACCCACTGGGTTTTGACCATTCGCTTGGCCAGCCAGTGGGTGGCCGGGGCCATCTTGTAAGCCACTAACATGCTGCGGTGACACAGCATGGCTTCCAGCGCGGCGGTCCCCGAGGCCAGCAGCACGATATCGCTGGCTACCATCGCTTCGCGGGCATGACCATCCAGCAGAGTCGTGCACGCGGCCAGCTGCGGGTAGTTGGCCAGCAGCGCGCTAATTTCATGGCGGCGATCAGCGGTAGCTGCGGGAATCACCACCTGCAGCGCAGGGTGGCGCTGGCAAAGCTGTGCGGCGGCGGCAAGAAAGGTATCGCCCAGAAAACGAATTTCGTTGGCTCGGGAGCCAGGCAGCAGCGCCAACACCTGGCTATCGGGCGGCAGGCCCAGCGTATGGCGGGTGGCAACACGGTCATTTTCCAGCGGCATTTCGTCTGCCAGAGGGTGGCCCACAAAAGCGACGGGCACCCGATGCTCACGATAGAAAGCAGCCTCAAAAGGCAGCAGCGTCAGCATACCGTCTACCGACTTGGCGATGCCTTTTACCCGCCCCTGGCGCCACGCCCATACGGAAGGACTCACGTAGTGGGCGGTGATGATCCCCGCTTCGCGAAGCTGGCGTTCCAGGCCTAGATTGAAGTCTGGTGCATCGATACCCAGCATAATATCAGGCTGCCAGGCTAACGCCTCGGCTTTCAAAGTACGCCGTACACGGATCAATTCGGGGAGATGCTTAAGCACCTCAACCAACCCCATCACCGCGAGTGTCTCTAAAGGAAAGCGGCTCTCCATGCCCTCTGCCTGCATGCGTGGGCCGCCGATGCCACGGAACTCGACGTCGGGATGGCGTGCTTTAAGCTCGCGCATCAGCCCAGCGCCAAGAATATCGCCGGATAGCTCTCCGGCCACGAGGTAGACGCGTTGCAGGGTCATAGACAGATCAGCATGGGTTAGCGGGTAATGCCGCGGGTCGAACGCTCAATAGAGGCGGCAAAATGCTCGATTTCAGGCAGATCAAAACGGCTACGCATTTCGACCAGTGCCTGCTCGGTGGTTAGCCCTTGGCGGTAGACCATTTTATAGGCAGCGGTTAAGGCACTGATTGCATCGCGGCTAAAGCCTCGGCGCTTTAAACCCACCAGGTTAAGGCCACGCGCTTCCGCCGGGTTGCCATTAATCATGATATAGGCGGGGGTGTCTTTGGTAATAATCGAGCCCCCACCGGCCATGGCGTGATCACCAAAATGGCAGAACTGATGCACCGCCGCCAAACCACCCAAAATAGCATGGTCGCCGACGGTGACGTGGCCAGCCAGGGTGACCTGATTGGCCAAGATGCAGTCGTTACCAATCACACAGTCATGGCCGACATGCACGTAGGCCATCAAAAGGTTGCGCGAACCAATGGTGGTTTCGCTACGATCCTGGACGGTGCCACGGTGAATCGTGGCGCCTTCGCGGATGACGTTATCGTCGCCCATGACTAGCCGTGTAGGCTCGCCTGCGTATTTTTTGTCCTGGCAGTCTTCACCTACCGAGGCAAACTGAAAGATACGCGTGCGCTCACCCAGCGTGGTGGGGCCTTTAACCACCACATGGGGGCCAATCACTGAACCCGCGCCGATCGTGACATCGGGGCCAATAATGCTAAAAGGGCCTACCTCAACGTCGTCGGCAAGGCGCGCCGTTGGGTCGACCAGGGCAGTAGGATGTATCAAGCCACCTTCCTCTCGGCACAAATAATTTCCGCTTCGCAGGCCAGCTCGCCGTCAACCGAAGCGCGGCATGCAAATTTCCAGATACCCCGTTTACCTTTAATCACATCGGCCTCTAAAGTGAGCTTGTCACCCGGCATTACCGGGCGCTTAAAGCGTACTTTGTCAGTGCCTACCAAATAGTAAACATAACCATCGGCAGGTAGCTTATTGACCGTTTTAAAACCGAGAATGCCGCATACCTGGGCCAGGGCTTCAATCACCAGCACGCCGGGCATAATCGGGTGGTGCGGGAAATGGCCGTTAAAAAACGGCTCATTAATGCTGACATTCTTATATGCAACGATAGATTCGCCGATGGTTAATTGCGTTACTCGATCCACCAGCAAAAACGGGTAGCGGTGGGGCAAGTACTCACGAATCTCATTGATATCCATAACCATCGTAGCGACCTCTAAAATAACAAAGCACCTGGAACTCTTGAAATGAGTCAGGCAAAGACCAGCACTCCGCTGGCTAAAAGGCTGTGGATTATACCCCGCGACTATCTAGCCTCAAACCGGCAGCAGGTAAAATTCATTCAGCACTCACTAATTGCGCTGCTTTTTTTCCAATCTCGCCAAGCGCTTAGCGATATCATCAAGCTGTTTAAAACGCACCGCATTTTTCCGCCACTGGGCGTTAGCCATGGCACCGGTACCTGATGAGTAGACCCCCGGCTCATGGATTGAGTTAGTGACTAAACTCATACCCGTCACCTGAACGCCATCGCAGATGGTCAGGTGGCCGGATAAACCCACGCCGCCACCTAACATACAGTGCTTGCCTACCTTGGTAGAGCCAGCAATCCCCACACAGCCTGCTATCGCGCTGTGATCGCCAATGATGACGTTATGGGCAATTTGTACCTGACTATCGATTTTGACGTCATCACCAATCACCGTATCACCCAGCGCACCACGATCAATGCTTGAGCAACTGCCCACCTCAACATCATCGCCCAAGACAACGCCTCCCAACTGGGCGATTTTATGCCAGCCGGCACCGTCGTGAGCAAAACCAAAGCCGTCACCGCCAATCACACAGCCGCTTTGCAGGATGACTCGTTTGCCTACCACCACACCGTGACACACAGTGACATTGGCATGCAGACGCGTTGCTTCACCGATAATGCTGTCGGCCCCCACCACGCTGCCTGCCCCAATCACTACCCGATCACCCAGCACTACGCCCGCTTCAATCACGGCGTGCGCTTGAATACAGACATCGGCGCCTAGCTGAGCACCTTCCGCCACAACCGCCGTGGGATGAATACCAACGACATCGCGGGCAGGCAGCGGGTCAAACAGCTGCGATAGCCTGGCATAGCCCAGGTAAGGGTTCTCGATTTCCAAACGCGCTACCGGGCAGTGTTTGCCATGTTCAGGGTGCAGCAACACCGCTGCTGCCTGGGTCGTCGCCAAATCTTTGAGATAGGCGCGGTTGGCCAGAAAAGCCACTTGATCCGGCTGCGCTTCTTTTAGCGTTGCCAAGCCACGTATCGGCTGTTGGGCATTGCCACTAACGGCAATACCCAATTGGCGCGCAATGTCTGCGAGGGTAAGGTGATGAGAAGCGTGCGTCATGGGAACCCAGGGAAGCATTGGTGTGGCCAGGCCACGCCATTCTTCAATTAAGTTTAGTTCAAGGTATCAAAAATCTGCGTGACTTCGTCGGTCACATTAGGCAGATCCACCCCTGAGTGCAGTACGCCCTGGGGTTCAACCAACACATCAATACCGCGACGTTCTAACACCTGTTCAACGGCTTGCTGCAGCTTCGGTTCAGCGCCTTGTAAAAACTGCTGCTCAGAGCGCTGTTGCGCCTGCATCACTTCCTGACGGAGCTGCTCAAAACGGCTGCCCTTCTCTTGTAGCTCGCTAATTAGCGACTCACGCTGAGACTGGGCCATGGTTTCGCCTTCGTTCTGCAAACGCTGCTGTAACTGCTGGAGCTCATTACCCAGGTTCTGCGCTTCACGCTGCTGATTGCCAATCTGCCCTTCCAGGCTGCTCATAGACGCTTGTGCGGACTGGGTGTTCATCAGTGCTGCTCGCCAGTCCAACACCGCTACTTCTGCAGCGTGAGCGGGCAAAATCATCGCGCCCAACAGGCATACCATCGCTGTTAGCCTACGCATTATATTATCTCCTTAGGTCACGCTAGCGCACACCGCCATGGCACGCGATCTAGCAAAATTAGCACGGTTGCGATTTAGAACAACGGTCGCTTAGAACGTTTGTCCTAACGAGAACTGGAAGAACTGAGTATCGTCACCGCTCTCATCATTCAAGGGTTCAGCAATACTAAAGGTCAGCGGCCCCACTGGCGTCAGCCACGAGAGGCCGATACCGGCGCTGTAGCGCAAATCGCCTAGATCAACGCCAGAGTTACACTGCTGGCGGCCAGCATCTTCCGCGAGCACATCGTAGCAAGAGCTCAAGAAAGTATTACCGCCATCCAAGAATAGCGATGTCTGCAGCGCGCGCTGATCTTCAACAAACGGCAGCGGGAAAATGATCTCGGCACTGCCTTCTATGGACACGTTACCGCCCAGGGTGCGGTCACGGCCACCTTCGGTAGCTGGCGTGGTGCGCTGCCCCAGCGTATTCGACGTAAAGCCACGCACCGAGCCAAGACCACCGGCGTAGAAGTTTTCATAGAAGGGGAAGGGATCGTTGCCACCCAGGGTATCGGCATAGCCAACGTTGCCGGTAAACTTGAATGCCCAGGACTCGTCATCGTTAATCGGGAATAGCTGTTGAGCCCGCGCACGCAGCTTGTAGTACTCCGAATCACTGCCCGGCGCGCCGGTTTCCAGCGACAGGCGCTGATAGCTGCCATCGGTCGGCATAATACCCCGATTAAGGTTATTACGCGTCCAACTGGCCGTTAACTTCAGGCTTTGCGCATCTTCCCCCTGATCTTGCACATAACGACGAATTTCAGAGGCCGTGTCAAAGTAGGTTTTCACCGTTAGATCTTCAACGCTGGCACCAAAGTTAAGCCGCGACAGCTCGCTAATGGGGTAGCCGAAATTAATACCGGCGCCGTAAGCATCGGTTGAGAACGTCGAAATATCTGAATCGGCGTAGTCGGTTTCGCGGTAGAACAGGTTATAGCCGCGGGAAATGCCATCCAGCGTCCAGTAGGGGTCGGTAAAGCCAAAGTTCACGCTGGTAAACGTATCGCTGCGCTGCGCGCCCACATTGACACGGTTACCCGTACCCAGGAAGTTATTCTGCGATAGCCCAACACCGTAAATAACCCCGGCACTCTGGGAGAAACCTACGCTTGCAGAGACCGAGCCGGAGGGCTGCTCTTCGACGTTATAAGTAACGTCGAGTAAATCCGGCTCGCCAGGTACCGGTTGGGTATCTACCTCTACTTGGCTAAAGAAGCCGAGGCGTTCAAGACGCTGGCGCGATTGCGTAATGGCTTCAGTTGAGGCGGGTGCGCCCTCTAGCTGAATCATTTCACGGCGCAGCACTTCATCCTGAGTTGTCGTATTACCGTAGAACTCGATACGTCGCACGTAGGCGCGCTCACCAGGATTGACGGCAATCACCAGATCGACCGTTTCACCGTCATCTGCCATTTCAGGTACGCCCTGAATGTCAGCAAAGGCGAAGCCCTCGGCACCTAAACGCTGACGCAGCGCTTCGGTAGAGGCATTCACATCGCCGCGGGAGAAAATCTCACCTTCCTTGACAGTGAGCAGTTGGCGCGCTTCGTTTTCGCTGATCTGTAAATCACCCGCAAACCGAATATTGCCAACCCGATACTGAGTACCTTCATCGATGTTGAGGGTAATAAAGATCTCGGATTTTTCCGGACCGATCGATACCTGAGTCGAGGTCACATCAAAGTTGACGTAGCCGCGATCCAAGTAGAATGAGCGCAGTCGCTCAATATCACCTGAAAGCGCTTCACGGGAGTATTCGTCGCTAGAGAACCAGCCGAAAATACGCCCTGGCCGGTCATTTAGCTCGAACACTTCGCGGAGCGTTTCATCATCAAAGGCTTCGTTGCCGACAATGTTAATCTGTCGAATCTTGGCCACTTCACCTTCGTTGATATTGATATTGACCTGAACGCGGCCCTCATCAATCTCTTCAACTTCGGTATCGATGCTGGCGCTGTAACGGCCTTGCGACTGATAAACACCTTCCAGCTCGCGCTGAATTTCTTCCAACGTGGAGAGCTCTAGTACCTGGCCTTCAGAGAGCCCCGACTCACGCAAGCCGTTGCGCAGGTCCTCTTCGGATATCTGATCGTTGCCACTGATCTGTAGCCGCGCAATGGTTGGCCGTTCGACGACCTGAATAACCAGCACATCGCCTTCGCGCGCTAACGAGACATCGTCAAATAGCCCTGTGGCAAATAATTCACGGGCAGCGTCGGCCAACTGTTGTTCGCTGACGCGCTCGTTGGCACTCACCGGAAATGCATTGAAGACCGAGGCGGCGGATACCCGCTGCAGTCCCTCCACTCGAATGTCTGAAACATCAAAGGATTGTGCTTGGGCGCCGCTGGCGCCTGCCAGCAAGAGTACCGCCATTCCAAGGGTCTTGATTTTCATGCAGTCAATTCGCTCGCGTTGGTCTGCCGATCATTCCAGAAAGGCACCATATACATTTGTGCAGGCAGATGACAAGGCATCCTGCGCGCTACACGCGTCATTACCACAGGCGCATCAGATCAAAATAGAGGGCCATCAACATCAGGGTGCCGACCATGGCAAGCCCGATGCGCAATCCTACGGCTTGAGTCTTTTCAGATACTGGCCGTCCACGCACGACCTCCATAAAATAATAAAGCAAGTGACCACCATCGAGCACAGGGATGGGCAATAAGTTTAGTACCCCAAGGCTGATAGAAAGATACGCTAGAAAGCCAACGAACGCTTCTACCCCTGCTCGGGCCGAGTCACCAGAGATTTGCGCAATGGTGATTGGCCCGGACAAATTGGAAGGCGAGATCAGCCCCACAAACATTTTGCGTATGGCATCTAAGGTCAAGAGCGTCATCGCTCCAGTGCGCGAAACAGCCTGACCTACCGCTTCAATAGGCCCGTAACGGATTTCACGCTGAAACGCTGCCGGCCACTCAACTGGTTCGGCACCGGCGCCGATATAACCAATTTCCCCCCCGTTTTCCAAGCGGTTGCGCCCTGGGGTTAAGTCAACACTCGACTGCTCGCCATTTCGCTCATAAGTGAGCCGCAGCGTTTCACCTGGACTACTGCGCACCATGTTAACGAAGTGCATCCAATCATCCACCGGCTCGCCATTAATCGCCACCATCCTATCGCCCGGTTTGAGGCCCGCTTGTTCGGCGGCCTCGCCACTGACGACCTGACTCAAGACAGCCGGAAATTCTGGCTGCCAAGGGGTAATACCCAGCGTTTGCAACGGCTGCGGCGGGTCTTGGCGAACCAAATAATCAGTGACCGATAAGCCAAAACGCCGGGAGTTGCTCGCACCTTCGGGACGGGCGTCAATATCCAACTCACCGCTAAAACCAATCATCGACACCAACTTGAGGTTAACATCTTCCCAAGAACGCATCTCATCGCCCTGGATGGCGACAATTTCATCGCCATTAGCGAGCCCGGCCTCGGCGGCTGGCGAGTCAGGCGCAACGCTGCCCACCATCGGCGACACCACCGTAGTGCCCGCCACAAACAGCGCCCAGTAGGCCACAATGGCCAGCAAAAAATTGGCGATGGGGCCTGCCGCCACAATCGCAATGCGCTGCCACACGGTCTTGCGGTTAAACGCCTGGTCGAGCTGATCTTCCGGTACCGGTGCCTCGCGCTCATCAAGCATTTTGACATAGCCACCCAGCGGAATCGCGGCTATCGCATACTCGGTGCCTTGGCGGTCAACCCGTGACCATAGCGGCTTGCCAAACCCTACCGAAAAACGCAGCACTTTCACCCCACACCGTCTTGCCACCCAAAAGTGGCCAAACTCGTGAAAGGTTACTAACAGGCCCAGCACCACAATGACCGCTAAAATATTCTGTATTAGGCCCACATTCTCTCCTTAACGCCCCGCACTAACGACCAGCTCAGCGAATGCTTAAGCGGACCACCTTGTTATCAGTTTAAACGCCTGCTGCCGCGCCCATTGATCGGTTGCCAATACGCTGTCAAGGCTGTCGACCCGGCCCTGATAGGGGCCCGATAGGACGTCGGCCACCAGCTGCCCAATCGCGGTAAAGCCGAGTCGACGCTGCAAAAAGGCGTCTACCGCGACTTCATTGGCCGCGTTGAGCACAACCGGCGCCATACCGCCTTGCTGCATCGCTTGACGAGCAAGTCCCAAGCAGGGAAAGCGGACTTCATCGGGCGCTTCAAAATCGAGCCGGGCTACCTGAAAAAGATCCAGTGTTTCGACGCCGGCGTCAATGCGCTCTGGCCATGCTAGCCCGTAGGCAATGGGGGTGCGCATATCGGGATTACCTAACTGTGCAATCACCGAGCCATCATGATACGCCGCCATGGAGTGAATCACGCTTTGCGGGTGCACCACTACCTGGATCTGTTCGGGCGTGGCATCAAATAGCCAGCAGGCCTCGATAAGCTCTAGCCCTTTATTCATCAGCGTGGCGCTATCCACCGAGATTTTACGCCCCATTGACCAGTTCGGGTGAGCACAGGCCTGCTCGGGGGTGACATTGTTAATATCAGCCTGACTCCAGGTTCGAAACGGCCCTCCCGAGGCCGTTAGCAGCAGCTGACGGACGCCGTGTCTGGCCAGTCCGCCGCGATGCTCCGCAGGTAGACACTGGTAAATGGCATTATGTTCGGAATCAATCGGCAGCAGTGTCGCCCCCGAGCGGGAAATGGCCTCCATAAACAGTGCGCCGCTCATCACCAGCGCTTCTTTATTGGCCAGCAGCACGCGCTTACCCGCTTCAGCAGCCGCTAGCGCAGGCAGCAAGCCCGCTGCGCCGACAATGGCCGCCATCACGCAGTCGACACTCGCGTCCCGGGCAACCTCACACAGCGCCTGGGGGCCTGCGCTCACTTCGGTTGCCTGGCCAGCACGCTCAAGCGCTTGACGTAGCCAAGCGGCATCGGCTTCATCATTGAGCACGGCGACCGCAGGCCGGTGCGCTAGGCACTGCGCCAACAGGGCCTCTTTCGAGGTGTGCGCGGTCAGGGCATGGACGCTATAGCGATCAGGATGGCGACCAATCACATCCAGCGTGCTAGTGCCGACAGAGCCTGTCGACCCCAGCACTGTCACGCGTTGTAGCGATGATTGGCTCATACCGGCGGCACCTTGGCAAATACCCCAACAAGGACTTCCACATAGAAAAGCGCAAATAGCGGGATCGCCGCGGTAAGACTATCAATGCGATCCATCACACCACCGTGGCCAGGCAGCAGTTGGCTTGAGTCTTTGATATTACGGTAGCGCTTGAGCATGCTCTCCAGCAGATCTCCTAGCACAGAAGCCAAGGTGACCACGGCGGTGATAAGCATCAGAGTAATGCCGCCAACTAGGCCCAACTGCAGCCACAGCGCGAAGAGGATGGCCAGGATCGCGGTCGCCGCTAAGCCACCGAACACGCCCTCCCATGATTTACCAGGGCTCACGTGGGGGGCCAATTTGCGTTTACCCCAGTTACGCCCTACAAAGTAGGCGCCAATATCCGCGCACCACACCAGCAACAGCACAAACAGCAGCCAAGCCATACCAATATCACGCAGAACGTTAAACCCCACCCAGCAGGGCAACAGCACCCACAGGCCCATCGCTAAGCGTCGGGCGGTAGCCTGCCATTGCTCCCCGGCAGCAGGGTAGCGGGTTACCCAGTAGAGATTCACCAGCCAGCCAGCGGCGGCCAGCCAAAGCGGCCATATCGCTGTGGCGGCACCGGTCAGCCACATCGCTAGCATCAGTGCTGCCATCACGGCCACTAGCTGGGCACGCCGCACCGTGCGGATAACACCCGCCAGATTAGCCCACTCCCAGGTGGCAAGCAGCACCATCAGCGCCGTAAATAGCGCAAAAGCGCTGCCGTCTAGACCAAACAGGCCAACCAACACCAGGGGTGCTAGCCAGGCTGCGGTGATAATCCGCTGTTTAAGCACCCTGCGCCTCTATTTGTTCGTCCGTCATGCCAAAGCGTCGACGGCGCTGACAAAAGTCGTTTAATGCCGCGTCAAAGGCTTCCGCACCAAAATCGGGCCATAGCAGCGGGGAAAAGTGCAGTTCGGCATAGGCCAGCTGCCAAAGCATAAAGTTGGATAACCGCTGCTCACCGCTGGTACGTATACACAGATCTACCGGAGGCACGCTATCAATCCCCATCGCTTGATCGAAGCAGGCTTCATCGATGGCATCAGGGGCCAACTCCCCCGCTGCTACTTGCTCGGCTAAGCTGCGTGCCGCCCGTGCGATATCCCACTGGCCGCCATAGTTGGCGGCAATCACCAAGTGCATGCCCGTGTTGTCCGCCGTTAACGCTTCAGCGCGCTGAATATGTTTTTGGATGGCATGGGAAAAACCGCGCTGCTCGCCGATGATCGAAAGGCGGACATTACGCTCATTGAGCTTTTTGACTTCACGCTTGAGCGCCATCAAAAACAGCTCCATCAGCGCATTGACCTCTGCGGCCGGACGTTTCCAGTTTTCGCTGGAGAAGGCGAACAGGCTGAGAGTTTGCACCTCGCGCTCGGCGGCCCGCTGAATCACCGCACGCACAGTTTCCACTCCGGCCCGGTGTCCGCGCACCCCTGAAAGCCCACGCGCGCGCGCCCAGCGGTTATTGCCATCCATAATAATGGCAACATGAGACGGCGGGGCTTCCCCGGCCAGAGAAGGCGCACAGGCGTCGTCCGGCTGTTGTTCAGGAAGCTGCGGAGACGTCATGGATTCTTGCACCAAAGATCAATCATAAAAAAACCAGCCAGAGTGTGGCAAAACGGGCAGCCTAAGCTGCCCGCGGCCGAATAAAGCACAGGGTTATACCTGCATGAGATCCTGCTCTTTTGCAGTCAGCGCTTTATCAATCTCAGCGATGTACTTATCGGTCAGCTTTTGAATCGCATCTTCGCCTTCACGCTGATCGTCTTCGGTAATGTCTTTATCTTTTAATAATGACTTGAAATCGCCGTTAGCATCGCGACGGACGTTACGCACGGCCACGCGGGCGTTTTCAGCTTCGCTACGCGCCTGCTTGATGTAACCTTTGCGGGTCTCTTCGGTAAGCATCGGCATCGGCACACGGATCACGTTACCTGCACTGGCGGGATTAAGCCCCAGATCAGAGGTCATAATGGCCTTTTCGATCTTTTGCACCATGCCTTGCTCCCAAGGTGCAATCGTTAGCGTGCGAGCATCTTCAACGTTGACCGACGCCACTTGGCTCAGCGGCACCTGGCTGCCGTAATAATCCACCGTCACTGCATCCAGAATGCTCGGGTGAGCACGGCCGGTGCGAATTTTATTAAAATTACTGTTCAGCGCCTCAACGCTTTTTTGCATGCGCGAATCGGCATCTTTCTTAATATCGTTGATCACGTCATTACCCTCTGTATATCAGCGTGCCTTCCTTGCCCCCTACGACCATATTCAGCAGGGCACCAGGCTTATTCATATCAAATACCCGCACCGGCATATTATGGTCACGTACCAGGCAGATAGCGGTCAAATCCATAACGCCCAGTTTTTGATCCAGGGCGTCGTCGTAAGAGAGCTGCTCGTACTTCACCGCATCCGGATGTTTTACCGGGTCTTTATTGTAGACGCCATCGACTTTGGTCGCTTTAATCACCACGTCGGCGTCCACTTCAATACCGCGTAAACAGGCGGCAGAATCAGTGGTGAAGAAGGGGTTACCTGTGCCCGCAGAGAACAGCACGACGTCTCCTGAGGTTAAGTAACGAATGGCGGTACGCCGGTCATAATGTTCTACCACGCCGCTCATCGGGATAGCCGACATCACTCGCGAGCGAATATTGGAGCGCTCTAACGCATCACGCATCGCCAGCGCATTCATTACGGTGGCCAGCATGCCCATATGGTCACCGGTGACACGGTCCATACCAGCCTCGTTGAGTGCCGCACCGCGGAACAAGTTACCACCACCGATCACGATACCTACCTGCACCCCAATACCGACAAGCTGGCCGATTTCCAGCGCCATGCGGTCAAGTACCTTAGGATCAATACCAAAATCGTGCTCCCCCATTAACGCTTCGCCAGAAAGCTTGAGCAAAATACGTTTGTATTTTGACTTGGTACCCGCGGCTTTGCTGGGTGCTACATGGGGGGTAGGCTCTTGAACATCACTCGACATGGCATCTCTCCTGAGGCAAACCTGTAAACAGGCAGGCGGGGCAGCCCCTTGGTATAAAACCAGTGTATAAACCCGCTACATCGGGGCCGATTATACTAGCATTATTTATACAGGGGCCGGATACAGCATTATTTATACAGGGGCCGGATACGCGAAGGCGTGCGCTCGCGCGCACGCCATCTTCTTTCTGAAACCTCTGACCTCAGCGACGGCCAGCCTGTTCCATAACTTCTTTAGCAAAGTCGACTTCTTCTTTCTCGATGCCTTCGCCAACTTCAAAGCGCGTAAAGCCAACCACTTCGCCGCCCGCTGCTTTGACGAACTCAGCAACGGTCTGGTTCGGGTCTTTCACAAACGGCTGCTCGGTCAGGCTGTTTTCTGCCAAATATTTTTTCAAGCGGCCTTGCACCATTTTCTCAGCGATTTGCTCTGGCTTACCGGCCATATCCGGCTGTGCCAGAATAATCGCTTTTTCCTGATCCAACTGCTCTTGGGGCATATCGGCAGGATGCGCAACCGCAGGGTTGATCGCCGCCACGTGCATCGCAACGTCTTTTGCAACTTGCGAAGTGCCGCCGGTCAACACGGTAAGAACGCCAATGCGGCCACCGTGAACGTATTCGCCGACTAGACCGCCGTCAGCAGCGTTAACGACGATGGCGCGACGCACACCGATGTTTTCACCGATTTTCTGAACGAGCTGCTCGCGAGCAGTCTCAAGCTCGCCCGCCATCACGGCGGCAACGTCTTCGCTTTTCGCGGTGAAGAAAGCACCGGCGATTTTGTCGGCAAAGGCGATGAAGTTGTCATCACGAGCCACAAAGTCGGTCTCGGAGTTGATTTCAACCATTACGCCGTAGCTGCCGTCTTCCGCTACGCGCGTTACTACTACACCTTCTGCGGCGATACGATCGGCTTTCTTCGCCGCTTTTAGGCCGGAGCTTTTACGCAGGTTTTCAATCGCAACTTCGATATCACCGTCGGTTTCGGTGAGTGCTTTTTTACACTCCATCATGCCGAGACCGGTACGTTCGCGAAGTTCCTTGACCTGAGAGGCGCTGATAGCTGCCATGAGAATTCACCTCTGAAATGGTTCTATGAGAGTTAAACGCAACACAGAGTATAGGCATGATAAATGACCATCATGTATCACGCTGCCCTATGTCTCTCTGCATTGCGGGGCCGGCATTGAGCAGCCGGCAAATTCGTCCCGCCTAAACGCTTCACCTGCAGTACAAAAACCTACAGCGGAAAGCCTGTAGCGGGAAAAAGGGGGCATAGCCCCCTCTCTTTTATCATGATGCGGCACACCTGCTCACCGCACCCACTGCTGCGATTACTCGGCGGCAGTGTTGTCTTCAGCTGCAGCGGCCTCTTCGGTCACTTCAACGAACTCTTCAGCGTTACCTGCTTTGGCACGGCCACAGGCATCCGCAATCGCTTTTACGTAGATCTGGATGGCGCGGATAGAGTCATCGTTGCCGGGGATTACGTAGTCAACGCCATCGGGGTTGGAGTTAGTATCCACCACGCCGATAACCGGGATACCCAGCTTGTTGGCTTCGTTGATCGCGATGCGCTCATGGTCAACGTCGATCACGAACAGTGCGTCCGGTAGGCCGCCCATGTTCTTGATACCGCCGATAGAACGCTCAAGCTTGTCCTGCTCACGAGTCGCCATCAAGACTTCTTTCTTGGTCAGCTTCTCGAACGTACCGTCTTCGCGCATGGTTTCAAGATCACGCAGACGCTTAATGGACTGACGGATGGTCTTGAAGTTAGTCAACATGCCGCCCAACCAGCGGTGGTTGACGAAATGCTGACCGGCACGGTTCGCTTCTTCTTTAATTACCTTGCTAGCGCTGCGCTTGGTGCCAACAAACAATATTTTGTTGTTGGATGCCGCCATCTTCTCGACCACATCGATCGCTTCGTTCAGCGCCGGAAGGGTGTGCTCAAGGTTGATGATGTGAATCTTGTTACGCGCACCGAAGATAAATTTGCTCATCTTCGGGTTCCAGTACTTGGTCTGGTGGCCGAAGTGAGCGCCTGCTTTAAGCAGGTCACGCATATTAACGTGAGACATGGTAAAACTCCTAAAACTCGGGTTAGGCCTCCACGCACCCCATGGATCCGACCGTTGACGACGTTAGACGCTGCCAGCGGCACCCGGGACCATGTGCCGGTGCATGTGTGTTTTTAAGGCTTGGTCGTTAAGTAGTACGCCCCTTAGTGGCACACTACAGATTCATCGCCTCGCCCTTCAGCGTGCTACCCAGCCAACAAAGAAGCTCGGAATCACGATTGCAGGAAAGCGCGCGGCTTTATACCATAGATCATTGCCAAGATGAAGTCGCACCCCGTTTGACGGTCTTAAATTGCGCCATTCAATTTTCCACTCTGCATTCATATCGAGCATTCATGAACGTTCCTATCAAGACGCCTTCTGAAATCGAACATATGCGCGAAGCCGGGCGCCAAGCGGCTAGCGTGATTGAAATGATTACCCCGCACATCCAGGCGGGCATTAGTACGGGGGAGATCGACCGTCTTTGTCACGACTATATTGTTAACGAGCTGGGCTCGACCCCGGCCCCGTTGAACTACCATGGTTTCCCCAAAGCGACCTGCACCTCGCTCAACCATGTGGTGTGCCATGGCATCCCCGACGACGGCAAGAAGCTCAAGAAAGGCGATATCATGAATTTGGATATCACCGTTAAGACCCAAGATGGCTACCACGGTGATTCCAGCGTGATGTTCGTGGTAGGTGAAACGATCCAGGGCGAACGGCTGTGCCGCATCACCCAGGAGTGCCTGTATAAAAGCATTGAGCTGGTCAAGCCCGGCGTGCGCCTATCTGAACTGGCTAGGGTGATTCAAAAACACGCCGAAGAGCACGGCTACTCTGTGGTACGCGACTTCTGCGGTCATGGCATCGGCGCCGAGTTTCACGAAGAGCCGCAGTTCTTGCACTATGACGGCTATGCACCGGATGCTGACATCACACTCGCCGCCGGGATGTGCTTTACCATCGAGCCGATGATTAACGTCGGCGGCTATAAAACCAAAGTGCTGCGCGATGGCTGGACTGCCGTGACCAAAGACCGCAGCCTTTCCGCCCAGTGGGAACATACGCTGCTGGTCACCGAGGGCGGTGTTGAAGTGCTGACTGCGCGCGGTGATGAAGACTTCAGTTTTCTAACCAACTGATGCTTTTACACCACCACCGGTTTGAGCCGGACACCACGCTTTACGACCTGGATCTTTTTCGCACCGAGCTTGCCGGTTCGCGCTCCCCGGTCGCGCCCTTTAAAGCCGCCCTGCGCGAGCTACAGGCGCGCCTGGACGAGCAGTTTCGTGCCGGTGCCGACATTCGCGACCTGGTGCGTGGCCGCGCCTGGTACCTGGATCAACTGCTGGCCATTGCCTGGGCCCAGCATGAGTGGCCCGATGAGGGCATTGCCCTGGTGGCGGTGGGTGGCTATGGCCGTGGCGAGTTGCACCCCCATTCCGACATCGACCTGCTGCTGCTGCTGGAGCAGGACGACGACACCGCCTACCGCGAACCGCTGACCGCCTTTATCACCTTTTTATGGGATATTGGCCTTGAGATTGGCCATAGCGTGCGCTCGCTCAGCGACTGCGAGCGTGAAGCCGAAGCGGATGTCACGGTAATTACCAACCTGCTCGAATCGCGTTTGATCGCCGGGCCCGAAAGCCTGCGCGAAGCGATGCGCGAACGCCTCAGCGCTGAGCATATTTGGCCCGCCGACCGCTTCTTTGAAGCCAAGTGGCAGGAGCAGATATCCCGTCACTACCGCTACAACAACTCCGAGTATCACTTAGAGCCCAATCTCAAAAGCTCCCCCGGCGGGCTACGCGATATCCAGATGATCGGCTGGGTGGCCAAGCGCCACTTCGGCACCGAGCAGTACACCGACATTGTCGCCAACGGCTTTATGAACGACGCCGAGCTGCGCATTTTAAGCCAGGGGCAAGCGTTCTTGTGGCAGGTGCGCTACGCCCTGCACATGCTCACCGACCGGGCCGAAGACCGCCTGCTGTTTGACCACCAGCGCACTATCGCCGAGATGTTTGGCTTCCGCGATACGCCAGAGCGCCTGGCGGTCGAGCAGTTTATGAAGCGCTACTACCGCCATGTCACCGCGCTGGCGGGCCTCAACGATATGCTGCTGCAACATTTCGACGAAGTGATCCTGCGCGGCAGAGAGGCGCTGGAAACGGTCAAGTTGAACGAGCGCTTCGAGACCAAGGGCGGCTATATCCAAGTACGTTCGCGCAACCTATTCCGCGAACGGCCAGCGGCGATGCTGGAGCTGTTTCTGCTGATGGCCAAGCACCCCGAAATCGAAGGGGTTCGCGCCGACACCATCCGACTAATTCGCGATCATCGCCACCAGATCGACGACCACTACCGGGAAGACCCGCGCCACCAGCGGCTATTTATGGCCATTATGCGCGCCCCCGGCAACGTACCGCGCCAGCTACGCCGCATGAACCGCTACGGCATTCTGGGCAAATACCTGCCCGAGTTTGGCCGCGCCGTGGGGCTCATGCAGCACGACCTGTTTCATATTTACACCGTCGACGCCCACACCCTTCGGCTGCTTAAGTTTCTGCACGGCTTTCGCAAACCGGAGGCCAAAGACGACTTCCCGGTAGCTGCAGCCCTCATGCATCAACTGCCCAAGCTGGATCTACTGTGGATTGCCGGTCTGTTTCACGACATCGGCAAGGGTCGCGGCGGCGATCACTCGGAGATTGGCGCCAGGGACGTTGAGCAGTTCTGCCAGCGTCATAACGTCTCGTTGCACGATACCAACTTGGTTAGCTGGCTGGTGGAGCACCACCTGTTAATGTCGATGACCGCGCAAAAACGCGATATCAGCGACCCCGACGTGATTCGTGATTTTGCCTTGATCGTGCGTAACGAAACGCGCCTGGACTACCTGTACGTGCTCACCGTTGCCGACATCAACGCCACCAACCCGACGCTGTGGAACGGCTGGCGGGCGTCGCTGCTGCGCCAACTTTATGCCGAGACCAAGCGCGCCCTTCGCCGCGGCCTGAACAATCCGCCCGACCGCGACGACTGGGTGCGAGAAACGCGCACGGAAGCGCGCTCGCTGCTACAAACCATCGGCGTTAATCGTGAGCAAATTGATCATCTTTGGGAATCGCTGGGGGAAGACTACTTTCTGCAGTACGCGCCCAGCGAAATCGTTTGGCAGACCCAGGGCATTCTCAATCACAACCAGTCGCCGCTGCCGCTGGTACTGATCAGCGCGCCTACTGCCGATATGGCCGAAGGCGGCACCAAGGTATTTATCCACACCCGCTCGGTGGATGACCTTTTCGCCGCCACCGCCGCTGCCATGGAGCAGTTGGGGCTGTCGATCCACGATGCGCGGATCGCCACCTCCCATAACGATTGGACGCTGAATACGTTTATCGTTCTCGACAGCCACGGTCAGCCAATCCGGGATCCAGCGCATATTGAAGAGATGCGCCAGCACCTGGTCGAGGAGCTCGATGACCCGGACGATTATCCCAATATCGTCACGCGCCATACGCCACGTCAGCTCAAACACTTCAAGGTCTCCACCGAAGTGCTGATTGAGCAGGACCCGGCCAATGAGCGCACCCTGCTGGAACTCACCGCCCCCGACCGCCCCGGCCTGCTGGCCCGGGTCGGGCGTATCTTTATGGAGCAGGATATCTCGCTTTCCGCGGCCAAAATCGCCACCCTTGGCGAGCGGGTAGAAGACGTCTTTTTCATCACCACCAAGGCAGGCGAACCACTGACCGACCCCGAGCGCCAGCAGCAGCTGCGCGAACGTCTGATTGAGGTGCTGGGGGTTTGAGCCTGCACCGGTGCTTGCCTATAATCGACGGTTTACGCCGCCAGCCATCAACGGACACCTCATGAACGCCGACCTCGACGCCCTGCATCCCTACCCGTTCGAAAAGCTGGCCGCGCTGAAAGCCGAATTAACGCCCCCGGCTGACTTGGCGCATATTCCGCTGACCATTGGCGAGCCCCAGCACGCGCCCTTTCCTGCAGCGCTTGAAGCGCTGGTGGCACACCAACTGGAAATGGCCCGCTACCCGGCGACCAACGGCCTGCCTGCGCTGCGCCAAACAATCGCCACCTGGGCAGCACAACGCTTTCAGCTGCGCGAGCTCGACAGCGAGCAGCATGTCGTTCCAGTAAACGGTACTCGGGAAGCCATTTTTGCCTTTGTACAGGCAGCACTGGATCGCACCCGCCCAGCGAAAGTCGCCGTACCCAATCCGTTTTATCAAATTTACGAAGGCGCGACGCTGCTGGCAGGCGGCGAACCGCTCTATTTAGACTGCACCGCTGACAACGGCTTTCGCCCTGACGTTAGCGCAGTGCCCGCCGCGACGTGGCGCGATGTGCAGATCGTGTTTATCTGCTCACCGGGCAACCCTACCGGCGCGGTCACGCCCCTTGATGAGTTCAAGCAGCTGATTGCGCTAGCCGACGAGCACGACTTTATTATCGCCTCAGACGAGTGCTACTCGGAGCTCTACCTCGATGAAGCCGCACCGCCGCCTGGGCTGCTGCAAGCCTGTGCTGAGCTTGGCCGCGATGATTATCGCCGCTGCGTGGTATTTCACTCGCTCTCCAAGCGCTCCAACCTGCCCGGGCTGCGCTCAGGCTTTGTAGCGGGCGATGCGGCGCTACTCACGCCGTTTAAACGCTACCGCACCTACCACGGCTGCGCCATGTCGCTACCGCTGCAGCACGCCTCTATCGCTGCCTGGCAGGATGAGCAGCATGTGCGCACCAACCGCGACGCCTACCGCGAAAAATTTAGCGCGGTGACCGATGTACTTGCCCCGGTAATGGACTTTCCCACACCGCAAGCTAGCTTTTACCTATGGCCTGCGGTACCGGGTGGCGACGATATCGCCTTCACCCAGCGACTATTTGCCGAGCAGCACGTTAGCGTACTGCCCGGCAGCCTGATGGGCCGCACGGCTGCAAACGGCGTTAACCCCGGCGCAGGCCGTTTACGCTTAGCGCTAGTGGCTGAGCTGGCACCCACGCTGGAAGCCGCCCAACGCATTCGTCATCTTATAGAGCGCGGTTAACCGCGAGATTCAACGTGCCTTATTCACAGCCCTCTGGAGGCCCTATGCTGACGCTGTATATCATTGATAACTGCGATACCTGCCGCAAAGCGCGCAAAGCATTGGATGAGAAAGCACTGCTGTATAAAACCCACGATCTGCGCAAAGACGGTCTCTCCGCTGCGCTGCTGGAGCATATTTTACATCGCGTGCCGCTGGTTGAGGTCATTAATAAACGCAGCAAAACCTGGCGCGAACTCTCCGATGAAGAGAAAGATTACGACGCCAATTCCGCCCGCCAGCTACTGATGAAACACCCTACGCTGCTTAAGCGGCCACTGCTGGAAAAAGACGATGGCACCATTTTAGTCGGCTACCGCGACGGCGATTACGACAAGCTAAGCGGCTAACGTTACAAGGCCCTAGGCAACCAGGCTCTTTTTGCTAACCTTCACTTCCCAACACCACAGGAAAACTTCTTATGCTGAGCTTTGCGCTTGGAATCGGCACCCAAAACACCCAGGGCGACTGGTTGGAAATCTACTACCCGGCACCGCTGCTCAATCCACCTGCAAGTCTAGCGGAAGCCGCTCAGCAGGCCCTGGATGCCCCCCAAGGCAACACCGCCATCAGCTTTTTGCCCGAAGACTGCACACGGTTGGCCAAAGCCCTGGAAGCCGCCGGGCACTCAGCCCAAGCCGAACTTGCCGAAGCGCTCTCGGCCAGCCAGCGCCCGCTGGTTGCCATGTTTCTGGACACCGACCAACCACCGCAAACCGCGCCTGAGGTGTATTTAAAACTGCACCTGCTGTCCCACCGCTTAGTCAAACCTCATGGTCTTGATCTCACCGGCATGTTTGGCCTGCTGCGCAATATTGCCTGGACCAACGAAGGCGCCATCGACATCGAAGAGCTGCCTACACGCCGCCTGAAAGCCCGTATGGCCGGCCGTGCGCTGTCCGTCGACTGTGTCGATAAATTCCCCAAAATGACTGACTACGTGGTACCCACCGGCATCCGCATTGCCGACACCGCCCGCGTTCGCCTGGGTGCCTACCTGGGCGAAGGCACGACGGTAATGCACGAAGGCTTTGTCAACTTCAATGCGGGCGCCGAAGGCCCCGGCATGATTGAAGGCCGTATCTCGGCGGGCGTGGTGGTCGGCAAAGGCTCCGACTTGGGCGGCGGCTGCTCCACCATGGGCACGCTCTCCGGTGGCGGCAATATCGTCATTAAGGTTGGCGAAGGCTGCTTGATCGGTGCCAACGCAGGCATCGGCATTCCCCTGGGTGACCGCTGCACGGTAGAAGCGGGGCTCTACATCACCGCAGGCTCCAAGGTCGCGCTGCTGGATGATCAAGGCCAAGTAGTGAAGACCGTCGCTGCACGCGAACTGGCCGGCCAAGACGACCAGCTGTGGCGCCGCAACTCGCAGAGTGGCCGCATTGAGTGCCTGACCAATAAAAGTGCCATCGCCCTGAACGAGGCGCTGCATGCCCACAACTGAGCCTGAAGCGCTGTCGCCGACGCTCACGCTGGCCTTTGAACTGCTCAGCCGAGCCTCGGTAACGCCAGACGACGAAGGCTGCCAGGAGCTAATGATCGAGCGCTTAACCGCGCTCGGTTTTCATATTGAGCGGCTACCGTTTGGCGACGTAAAGAATTTCTGGGCGGTGCGCGGCCATCACGGTCCGGTGGTGGCTTTCGCGGGGCATACCGACGTGGTGCCCAGCGGCCCCTACACCAACTGGCAGTACCCGCCGTTTGAGCCCTGTATTGATGACCAGGGCATGCTGTGCGGGCGCGGCGCGGCGGATATGAAAGGCAGTCTGGCGTCGATGCTGACCGCGGTTGAGCGCTTTGTGGCCAACCACCCGGATCACGATGGCCGTATTGCCTTTTTGATCACCTCCGATGAGGAAGGCCCGGCAGTGGACGGCACCCGTGCGGTCGTCGAGCATCTACGCGAGCGCAATGAGCGCCTCGACTACTGCATTGTCGGCGAACCCTCCTCGACCACCTACCTTGGCGATGCGATTAAAAACGGTCGTCGTGGCTCCCTGGGCGGTGTCTTACACATCAAAGGCATTCAAGGTCACGTTGCCTACCCGCATTTAGCGCGCAACCCTATTCATCAGGCGATGCCAGCGCTGGATGCATTGGTCAACGAACACTGGGACGCGGGCAACGATTTTTTCCCGGCCACCAGCTTTCAGATTTCCAATCTGCGCGCCGGCACTGGCGCCACTAACGTGATTCCTGGCGATGTGGAAGTGGTGTTTAACTTTCGCTTCTCCACCGAAGTGACCTCTGAAGAGCTCAAAGCGCGCACAGAGGCCCTTCTCGACCAGCACGGCCTGGAATATCAGGTGGACTGGACGCTCAACGGAGAGCCGTTTTTAACCGCTGAAGGCGCGCTGGTTGACGCTGCCATTAAAGGCGTTGAAGCGGTGACCGGCCAGCGCCCGGCGCTTTCTACCAGCGGCGGCACCTCGGATGGCCGCTTTATTGCCACGCTCGGTGCACAGGTGGTTGAATTAGGCCCACTCAACGACACCATCCACAAGGTCAATGAGCGCGTTCGCGCCAGCGACCTGGACGACTTAAGCCGGATATATGAAGCGACGCTGCAAGCGCTGCTCAATTCCGGCGAGGTAAAGCTATGATGGAGCGTTACCCCGATATAGAGATTTACCTGGCCGACGTGTCGCTTGATGCGCTTAATGAGTGGCTAAAAAGCGCGCTAATCGCACCGCCGCTGAGCCCCGCAGGTAAAGGCAAATGGCAAACCCGCGGCCAATACCAGGGCGACTGCGTGCCGGTACTGCTGGTCGATAAAGCCGCCGATGGGTTTGCCAGCCTCTGGTTCGATAGCAACCATACCCCCTGGATGACCGACCAGGAGTGTGCCCAGCAGGCCGCGGAAGCCTTACAAACCGAGGTGCGCTGCTCACTAGGCGGCTGGCACCCCGGCGATGACCCTGACCGTTTCTGGCAAGTACTGCCCGGCGGCAAGGAAGGCGCCATAGAGTGGCCCGATTCAGGTCGCTAATAAGCTATCTCGCGTTTTACCTTCCCACCAACGTAAACGACCCCGCCGAGGCGGGGTCGTTTGCTATCCAACGACGCATATCATCTATCAATACGCAGCTGGCAACTGTCTATCTATACGCTTGGTTTACTCAATAATACTGACATCGTCGGCCTGCAGACCACGCTCATTTTTAATCACGTGGTAACGCACAATTTGGCCTTCTGCCAGCATACGCGGGCCACGACCACGAATGGCGCGAAAGTGTACAAATACATCTTCGCCATTATCGCGGGTTATAAAGCCGTAGCCTTTGTTGGTATTGAACCACTTCACCTCACCCTCTTCACGGCCATCGTTAGGATCGATGATGTCTTCTTCCTCATCATCGTCTAACGGTGCCGCCGCTTGCGGCTGACGCGATGCTGGCTTAGGACGCGCCACCACATCAGATGCCACCACAATCGAGGGCGCAAAAGCAGCTGAGGCTAATGTGCCAACCCACAGAACAATAAAACACCCTATAGCAACGGCAACATAGACACTGCTAACTCCACTGATTGCCAACTCGGCCATCCACAGCTCGGCGAGGGCACTATCGGTTAAATGAACAATCCCCGCCAACAGAAGTGGCGTGGGGGCGGCTAGTAATACACTGATTAAGAAACAGCGAAACACAACTTTTGGATTCATAGAAAAAAAAAGCTCTCTTGTTGTATGGGTAACAGACGAAGGACAATACCCGCACTATCAGGCCCATTCCCAATAGCACCGGCATACTACTACATAAGGTTGCAATGATATCATGACCCACGAATTATCGCCTGTTGACCTGGCTCAACGTCTTGAATCTTTAGAGAGCCGATTAGCCCATCAAGAGCACTGGCTGGACACCCTGGATCAAGCCGTGGTTCAGCAGGAGCGGCGCCTGGAAAAACTGGAGCAACTCAGCGGGCTAATGCGCGAACGCCTGCGTGAGCAGCACCAGGCACTCCAGGCAAGCGACCCCCAGGGCGGTCAGCGCCCCGAGGATGATGTGCCTCCGCATTATTAAATACAGCCTTAGCAAACCACAATGAGTCAAAATATTGAATAGATCGGCAACCCCGTCAGCACTTTCAAGGAGAATGCCACATGTTGCAACGACTTAGTGTCAAGAACCTGACCCTGTTCCCAGATGTGGCTCCCCTGGAGTTCTCTGAAGGGCTTAACATCATTGTTGGTGAAAATGGTACAGGGAAGACCCATCTTCTGAAAATGATCTATTCTCTTATTGCTACTAGCGCAGAAAGTGGACGTAATCCAAACGCTTCACCACCCACTAAAACATTCTTACAAAAAGCCTATGCAGATAAGTTAATAGGTGTCTTCAAGCCTGACGCCCTGGGCCGGCTCGCAAGTAGAAAGCAAGGCCGGGCTCGCTGCGAAGCGATGCTGACCTTCACAGATCGAGCATTAAATGTGGCCATTAGCTTTGCAACGAATGCACAGAGCGATGTCCAAATCGAAACATTGCCACAACAATGGGATGACAAAAGAGCGCTATACCTCCCAACACGCGAGCTGATGACCATCTATCCTGGCCTAGTATCGCTTTACGATTCCCACTTCCTTCCCCTGGAAGAAACCTGGCGAGACACCTGCATTCACCTGGGAATGCTCCCTCTTCGAGGTCGTCGCTCAGAGGCCATTGCCAATCTAATAGCCCCACTTGAAGAGGCCATGGGAGGAAAAGTCGTACTCGAAAAAAGTGGCCACTTTTATTTGAGCATTTCCGGCAGTGGAAAAATGGAAATGTATTTGGTAGCCGAGGGTCTGAGGAAGCTAGCGATGCTTGCCCAACTAATCAGTAACGGCGTTCTGCAAGAGCATGGTTACCTATTTTGGGATGAGCCAGAAGCTAATCTTAACCCCAAGCTGATACGCCTAATAGCGTATGTCATCCACGCCCTTGCTCTTAATGGGGTGCAGGTTTTTATAGCTACGCACAGCTATTTTCTTTTGAAAGAACTTGAATTGCTAGCGCGAAAACAGCCGCTCCCTCAGCAATATTTTGCACTGGTAAAAGAGGCAGGTGTTGTGGGGCAGATAGAACAGGCGGATACACTCACAAACTTGGAACATTTGGTCACCCTAGAAGAAGAGCTGGCTCAGTATGATCGTGAAATGGAGCTGAGCAATGCCTGATGTTACTGAAGGACAACTGACGCTGTCATTCCCAGTCGGCTGGAAAACAGTGAAATATGATGACACTCAGTGGCACAAAGTAAGAATGAAAAGCCGTCTTAAAGCCATGGATGTGCTCGCAAAAGAGGATGATATCAACCATTGGTGGATAGAGATAAAGGATTGCGAAGGAGCTGAAAACGAAAACCGGCCACGACTCTCATCAGCAGACAGTCAAGAAGTAAAGCGCACTAGAGAGTGGGTCGAACAAAAAGGCTGGAAACCTAAGATATCGATTGCAAGACGCAAAGCGTTCATTATTGATGAAGTGGAAAGTAAATTCTCATCAACCTTAGCTGCAATAGCAGTAGCAATGCGGGAAGACGAGACCGAGCTTCGTGGCTTTGAAATAATAAATCAGCAAAATTCTCCTGTCATCAAGGTAGTGCTACTACTTACATGGGAGCAGAGAGACTTTCGTCGTCTAGCCAGTCGGCTGCAGCAAAAATTGAATCAATCATTAAATCCTTATGGTGTGCAGGGCTTTGTGGTTAACGAACACACCATCAGTCGTTGCGGGCTGCCTTGCCAAGTTATCAGAAGAGGTTAACTACGAGAGTTACCAAGTAAAAGCAACCCACAAGACGGCCAGCGCCCTGTGGGTGAACATCCGCCTACTACTGAGCTAACGATAACCCCAGTTGCAGCTTTGTTATTAACCGTTAGCAACTAGCTCCTAAATGCTTAGCTTCCAGCAACGCTCGCAGGATCACTGCTTTCCAGCCCGAAGGCATCTGCTACAGCTTGGTAGGTGACTTGACCTGCGTGCACGTTGAGACCTGGGAGGAAGTGTGGGTCGTCACGTAGCGCCTGCTGCCAGCCTTTATCCGCCAGAGCGAGTACAAAGGGCAGCGTGGCGTTGGTCAGCCCTTGGGTAGACGTTCGCGCCACCGCGCCGGGCATATTCGCCACACAGTAGTGCACCACCCCATCGACGATATAGGTCGGCTCGGCATGGGTGGTGGGCCTGCTGGTTTCAAAACAGCCGCCCTGATCGATGGCGACATCCACCAGTACACTACCGGGCTTCATATCGGCCAGCATGGCGCGAGTGATTAACTTGGGCGCAGCGGCGCCGGGCACCAGCACTGCGCCAATAATCATATCCGACTCACGCGTGGCTGTTTCCAACGCGTCTGCGGTGGAATAAACCGTTTTAATGCGGCCCTGATAGCGGTCGTCCAGCACTTCCAAACGCGCTAACGACTTATCCAGAATAGTCACCTCGGCACCCAACCCCAGCGCCATGCGAGCAGCGTTCTCACCCACGACACCGCCACCAATCACGGTGACCTTACCCGGGGCTACACCAGGCACACCGGGTAGCAGCACGCCTGCGCCGCCTTGGGCCTTCTCCAGGCTATGGGCACCCGCTTGCACCGCCATTCGGCCTGCTACGGTGCTCATCGGCGCCAGTAGCGGCAAGCCACCACGGGCGTCGGTAATCGTTTCATAGGCGATACAGGTGGCACCGCTTTCCATTAGGCCGCGGGTAAGGGGCTCTTCGGCGGCCAGGTGTAGATAGGTGAACAGCGTGTGCTGTGAAGTGAGGCGCGCCACCTCATCCGGCTGCGGCTCTTTCACCTTGAGGATTAGCTCGGCATTGCGCCACAAAGCATCCACATCGGCTTCTATCTGCGCGCCAGCGGCTTGGAAGTCAGCATCAGCAAAGCCAGCACCTTCACCAGCGCCCGCCTGAACGCTCACCTGATGGCCACGCCCGGTTAACTCCCGCGCGCCAGTCGGTGTTAAGGCGACCCGATATTCGTGATTTTTAATCTCTTTGGGGACAGCGATTTTCATTGGCGTATTCCTGTGCTTTTAAAGGTCAGTGGTCTTGTTAAGCAAATTACAGCACAGCGAACGTTGACCACCACCCCAGGAACGCAAAACAAAAAAAACGCCGGTTAAGGCGTTTTTTAGGAGAAAAATCTAGCGATTGCCGGTTCTGCACGAAAAAATCCACTTCGCTCTACGTCACTCCGCAATAACCGCGCCGCCGTATATGCGCCGATACTCTTCGGGCAGGCGCTTGGGCCGCCCCGTCGAGAGCGCCACGCAAGCAAAGCGCGTGCGAGCATAAAGCAGCGTTTTAGCGTCTCTGACGCGCACCAGTTGAAAACGACGGGTCAGACTAAAACGCTCGTCGCAATCAACAATCCAGGTCGCTAACTGTAGCTCGTCGCCTGCAAAAGCCGGTGCTAAGTAATCCAGCTCGTGGCGATGAACTACCATGGCCCGGTCAAGCTCTCGGTAGCGCTCAAGCGATAGCCCCAGCGCTTCTGAATGCGCCCAGCTGATTTGCTCAACCCAGCGCAGGTACTCGCTATTGTTGACGTGCCGGTAGGCGTCGATGGCCTCATCCGTCACGCGGATATCAATCACAAAAGGCTCGGGTAGCGCCCACTCCATTGCCTTGGCTCCTTCACCGGTTGCTGTACGACCTAGTCGCGGAACACCCGCACACCCAGGGCTTTCAGATAAGACGTTTCGGGGATAGCCGGATGCACCGGGTGATCAGGCCCTTGGTGGCCTTGGAAAATAACCTGACCGTGACGATCCTGATGGCGAACCGCACCGCGCACCACATCCATTAGCCGCTCGGGCGCCAAATGCATCGAGCAGGAGGCTGACAGCAATAGGCCGTCGCGACCCAACAAACGCATGGCTTCACGGTTCAAACGCGCATAGGCGCGCTCGCCATTGGGGATATCTTTACGCTTTTTGATAAACGCCGGCGGGTCAAGAATGACCACGTCGAATTCTTCACCGTCCGCCTTCAATGCCGCCAAGGCTTCAAACGCATCTCCCTCACTAACCGCTACCTTCTCCTGCACGCCGTTCAGCTCAGCGTTACGTGCGACTTGGTCCAGCGCCGGGCCCGAAGAGTCCAGGCACAGCACCTCTTTTGCGCCGTGAACGGCCGCCTGCACGCCCCAACCACCCACATAGCTGAATACGTCCAGCACGCGCTTACCTTCCACATTCCGATTGACCCATTCGCGATTAACGCGGTGATCAAAGAACCAGCCGGTTTTCTGACCATTGAGCACCGGCACTACAAAGCGGGCGCCGTTCTCTTCGAGCACCACTTCGTCAGGCAGCGTGCCTTTGATGACGTCAACGTGAGCCTCAAGGCCCTCCTGTCGACGGCCGCCAGTATCGTTGCGGAAGACAATCACTTCTGGTTTGATCACTTTTTCCAGCGCATCGACAATTTCATCCGCCAGTGCCTGCATGCCGGCGGTATTGAGCTGCACGACAAGGACATCACCAAAGCGGTCAATCACCAGACCTGGCAGCAAGTCGCCTTCGCCATGAATCAAGCGGTAGAACGGCTGCGCATAAAGGCGCTGACGCAGGGCTAATGCCTGATTAAAGCGGTGCACAAACAGCGAGCGATCCAAGCGCATTTCAGGATCGCGGGACATGACCCGGGCCGCAATGAGCGAATGGGGATTAACATAAGCCACCGCCATGACTTTGCCATTGGAGGCTTCGACCAGGGCGGCTTCGCCTGCCGCGAAGTTTTTCAGCGGCGTCTCCTTAATATCTACCTCATTGGAGTAGATCCAGAGATGGCCCGCTTTAAGGCGGCGGTCAGCATTCTTATTCAGGCGCAGGCGTTGAGTCACAGCAATCTCCAAAAAACGTAAGCAAAGCAAAACAGTAGCATTTATAGGTAGCCATTAACGTTGGCAGCCCGGGCAGAACACACTGGCGCGCTGGCCAAGGGTAATGCGGCGAAGCTCAACGCCACAGCGCAAACAGGGCTGGCCGTGGCGGCCATAAACATTCAAGCGCTGGGCAAAGTAGCCGGGCTCGCCCTGGCCACTGACAAAATCACGCAGCGTGGTGCCACCTTGGGTGATTGCCGCCGCCAGCACCTCCTTAACAGCAAGGGCTAAGGCGTCGTAACGCGCACGGGAAACCCTTCCCGCCGCACGGCGCGGATCAATGCCCGCCATAAACAGCGCTTCTGCAGCATAAATATTACCGGCACCCACTACCACTTGGTTATCCATCAGAAACGGCTTTACTGCTACGCGCTTGTTGCGCGAGAGCGTGTAGAGCCATTTGCCGTTAAACGCATCAGACAGCGGTTCAGGACCCAGGTGCGCCAGACGCTTATCCCGCGCTTCGTCATCGGCCTGCCAATCCACAAAGCCAAACCGGCGTGGGTCGTGATAGCGCAGTACATAGCCGCTGGCAGTGACCACATCCACGTGGTCATGCTTTTTAGGCAAGTCCCCCACCCGGGCAATCCGCAGACTGCCCGACATGCCCAAATGCCATAGCAGCGTCGCGCTAACGTCTCCTTCAAGCGCGCCACCAGCCTGGATAGGAATCTGCAGGTATTTTGCCCGCCGCATCAACACGCCAATGCGCGCACCGACCAACCGCTCAGCCAGATCATCAGGCACGGGCACACGCAGCCGCGGCTGACGCACCAGCACTTCGGTGACTTCCTGATCTTCAATATAGGGAGCAATCCCGCGCCGGGTGGTTTCAACTTCAGGAAGTTCGGGCATATTTAGATATCGTACCTGCCTGTAGTGACAGCCTAATGAAGGTGGTTTAGCGAAGCATGCGATACACGAAAGACATGCATGCAAAAACCCGGCTTGAGGCCGGGTTTTTGAACAGGCGCTCGCCTGCAGTGGAAGCTGATCAACATCGCAAAAGCGATTACTTGATCTTGGCTTCCTTGTAGATAACGTGCTTACGGACAACCGGGTCGAACTTCTTGAATTCGAACTTATCCGGGGTATTCCGCTTGTTCTTATCAGTGGTGTAGAAGTGACCTGTACCGGCACTAGACACCAGCTTGATTTTATCGCGCATGGTTTAATCCTTCCAAAATGCTTGGTCCGAAACGCTGGCTTAGATAGCGTCGCCGCGCTTACGAATATCAACCAACACTGCGTCGATACCGTTTTTATCAATAATACGCATTCCTTTAGTGGAAACGCGCAGCTTGACGAAGCGGTTTTCAGACTCAACCCAAAAACGATGGGTGTGCAGGTTTGGCAAGAAACGACGACGTGTCTTACGCATTGAGTGTGAAACGTTATTTCCAGTTACCGGACGCTTGCCGGTAACCTGACATACTTTGGACATTAGAGCCTCCAACTGCTTGGCCAGGATATACTTGACCAGGATAAAATAGCCTGAGTGTTCAAAACTGTCGGGCGGACCGGAAGGGAAGGTGTCGACGCCGTTAACCGCCAAGCTTTATCCAAATCCGTTATTCAACCCAAGTTTAAAGGAGGCACTTTATACCAGAGCACCCGACTTACAGCAAGAAAAACCCACAAAAAAGCCTGAGAAGTCGCTTTTTTGCTCATTGAACTTATTTAGCGCTGTATCAAGCGTGCATCATGGATGCTGCTTACAGCCAGCCGCGCTCGGCAAAAGAGACCACTTCTCCATCCCCCACCACGAAATGATCCAGCACGCGCACGTCAAACAGTGCCAGCGCGTCTTTTAGGCGTTCCGTGATACGTCGATCGGCATCGCTTGGCTCTGCCACACCCGAAGGGTGATTGTGAGCCAGGATAACGGCGCCAGCGCTAAGTTCTAATGCACGCTTGGCAACTTCGCGGGGGTAAACAGATGCGCTATCTAGGGTACCGCGAAACAGCGATTCATAGCGAATAATTCGGTGCTGGGTATCCAAAAAAAGCACCGCAAACTCTTCATGCCCTAAATGACGTAGCTGCGAACTCAGGTAATGACGCACCAAGGCCGGCGATGTTAGCGCGTTGCCTCGCGCTAACTGGCTGGCTAAATGGCGCCGCGATAGCTCCAGCGTTGCCTGAAGCTGAGCGTACTTGGCGCTGCCTAACCCGCGGGCCGTACAGAAGCTTGCCTGATCGGCCTCTAGCAGTTGGCGCAGACCACCGAAACTACTGAGCAAATCCCGCGCCAAGTCGACCGCCGAACGCCCCTGCACGCCAACGCGCAAAAAAATGGCCAGGAGCTCCGCATCTGAGAGCGCCTGAGCCCCCGCATTTAACAATTTTTCCCGGGGCCGCTCACCTTCCGGCCAGTGATTGATTCCCATCGCACCCTACCCGCGCTGTCCATCTTTATTGCTTCAAGCCTGTCTCACCGAACTGACACTTGCAGCAACAAACTCATTAAACCTAGCTTAACCTTGTTTGCACCTAATATGCCAAATTGTTGGTGCCAATGGTATGGTAAGCCTCCTTACGAATGTGAAGATGGATCACTGACCATGGCCTCTGCTGTTAACTCGACAAGCACCTCGAGACTTGTAGGCAAACGGGTACTGCTCGGCGTCAGTGCGGGTATCGCTGCCTACAAAAGCGCGTTGATTGTGCGCCTGCTCAAGCAGGCGGGCTGCCAGGTGCGCGTGGTGATGACCAACGGGGCACAGGCTTTTATTACCCCGCTCACGCTCCAGGCGCTCTCCGGCGAGCCCGTGCGCACCTCCTTGCTCGACCCCGAAGCCGAAGCGGGCATGGGCCATATTGAATTGGCTCGTTGGGCAGATGTGGTGCTGGTCGCTCCCGCCACTGCCGACCTGATCGCTCGCTTGGTGCTCGGCATGGCCGATGACCTGCTCACCACGCTCTGCTTGGCCTCAGAGGCGCCCAAACTGATTGCCCCGGCGATGAATCAAGCCATGTGGCGCCACCCTGCTACACAGCGCAACGTACAGCAGCTGGCGGATGATGGTTGGCAGCTGATTGGCCCCGCCGCCGGAGATCAAGCCTGTGGCGATGTGGGGCCTGGCCGCATGAGCGAACCTGAAGATATATTGAGTGCCCTAACGGCGCTGTTTGCAGCTCCCCTCGCCGATGCGCCGCACAGCACTGCCCCCCATATGGTGATTACCGCCGGCCCTACCCGGGAGCCGCTGGACCCGGTGCGCTACCTCTCCAATCACAGCTCGGGGAAAATGGGCTTTGCCTTGGCCGCAGCGGCAGCCGCGCAAGGCGCCAAGGTCACGCTGATCAGTGGCCCGGTTAACCTACCTACCCCCCAGGGCGTGTCGCGTATTGACGTTGAGTCCGCCGAGCAAATGCACAATGAGGCGCAGCGCTTAGCGCCTCTTGCAGCGCTGTTTATCGGCTGTGCGGCGGTCGCTGACTATCGTGCGGCAGCGCCTGCCGAGCACAAAATCAAAAAGCAGGACGATAGCGATACGCTTACCCTGACGTTAATTAAAAACCCTGACATTATTGCCAGCATCGCGGCGCTGCCCGCCGGGCAGCGCCCGCTGGTGGTGGGCTTCGCCGCCGAAACCCAAGAGCTAGAGCGTTACGCACGGGATAAATTACAGCGCAAAGGGCTGGATATGATCGTCGCCAATGATGTTTCCCAGGCGGGCCTGGGGTTCGGCAGCGAACAGAATGCTGCGTTGCTGCTATGGCGCACCGCAGAAGGCATTGAGAGCCGCTCTGAATCCGCCCAACCGAAGTCCCAACTAGCCACTACCATCATCCACCAAGCGCTTGCCCTGCTACCTACGCAAGCAGCGCCCCAAGTATCTTCCAACGCTTCCGGAGAGCCCCAATGAGTGCCCGCCCCCGCCTGCAGTGCAAAGTATTAGACGAGCGCTTGCATGAATACATGCCGCACTATGCCACCGAAGGCTCGGCGGGAATGGATCTACGTGCCCTGCTGGATGAGCCGTTATTATTAGCCCCCGGCGAATGCCAGCTCGTACCCACCGGCATTGCCATCTATATTGAAGATCCGGGCTTGGCGGGTATGATCCTGCCGCGCTCCGGTTTGGGGCATAAACATGGCATCGTGTTGGGCAATTTAGTCGGTTTAATCGACTCTGATTACCAGGGCGAACTGATGATTTCGGTCTGGAACCGTGGTCAGAGCACGTTTACGCTAGCCCCCTTCGATCGACTGGCACAGTACGTGCTTGTGCCTGTGGTACAGGCCGAACTCTCGCTGGTGGACGCTTTTGAAGATTCCTCACGAGGCAGCGGCGGGTTTGGCAGTACGGGCAGTCAGTAGCGAGTGATCACGTCTGCTTAGCCGATCTTTTAAGGAAACGTCTGTTTAGCTGGGAAGCCCTATGAACGCACAGTCTGTACCCGCTTCGATTTTCCGCGCCTACGATATTCGCGGTATCGTTGACGACACGCTCACTGAAGAGACAGTAGAAATGATCGGGCGTGCTGTCGGCTCTGAGGCCGCCGCGCGGGGCGAATCCAGTGTGGTGGTTGCCCGCGACGGTCGCCTTTCTGGCGCCCGGCTGCAAGCAGCGCTGATGCGTGGCCTGAACGCCGCAGGGCGCAACGTGATCGATATCGGCATGGTGCCCACCCCGGTGCTCTACTTCGCCACTCATATACTGGAAGGCACCCAATCAGGTGTGATGGTCACCGGTAGCCACAACCCGCCTGACTACAACGGTTTTAAAATTGTGCTGGGTGGCGAAACCCTCTCCGGTGATGCCATCACCGCCCTGTTTGAGCGCATTCAGTCCGGCGCGCTGGAAACGGGACAAGGCAGCATCACCCGGCAGGATATCCGTGAAAGCTACTTAACGCGCATTTTAAGTGACGTTAAGATCAATCGGCCGATCAAGGCCGTCGTCGATTGTGGCAATGGCGTAGCAGGCGAGCTCGGCCCGCAGCTGCTGGCCCGCCTAGGTATTGATACCCTCCCCTTGTTCGCCGAAATCGATGGCCATTTTCCCAACCATCACCCTGATCCCGGCAAGCCGGAAAACATGCAGGACCTGATGCGCAAGGTGCAAGAAACCCAGGCCGACATTGGCTTGGCCTTCGACGGAGATGGCGACCGCCTAGGTGTTGTAACGCCCTCGGGCAAACTGATCTATCCCGACCATCTGCTGATGGTATTTGCCACCGATATGCTCGCGCGCCAGCCTGGTGCGAAGGTTATTTTTGATATTAAGTGCACCGGCAACCTGGTCAAAGTGATCAGCGATGCAGGCGGCGAACCAGAAATGTGGCGCACCGGGCACTCAATGATCAAGGCGCGCATGAAAGAGACCGGCGCCCAACTTGGCGGCGAGATGAGCGGGCACATTTTTTTCCAAGAGCGCTGGTACGGCTTCGACGATGGCCTCTATGCCGCTGCTCGACTGGTGGAAATTCTCGCCAACCAAGCCGACGATGCGGATACGTTTTTTGCTCGCTTCCCCCAGGACGTTGCCACCCCGGAAATTAATCTTGCGGTTAGCGACGCTGACAAATTTTCTCTGGTGGATAAGCTTGCTCGCGAGGGCGACTTCGGCGAAGGTATTAAAACGACGCTGGACGGTATCCGCGTTGACTACCAGGATGGCTGGGGGTTGTGTCGCGCCTCCAACACTACGCCTGCACTGGTTATGCGCTTTGAAGGTAAAGACGCTACCGCCCTGGCACGCATCAAGGCAGTTTTTAACGACGCGTTACAGCGCATCGCGCCAGACATTGAGCTACCCCACTAAACAGGTAGCTGTAAAGATAGCTTTTCAAAAAGCACTTCAATTAGTTCGGCGCTGAAGGGATCACGACCACCTAGAAAGCGTGACCCTCATCACTTAATCAGCATCAACGTTAGCAGCATAATAAACGTTAGCAAGGGACAACCTCATGAGTTCAGCCAGTCGCGACCCCCAGGTCGTTGTGGAGGTGCTTTCCGAAGCCCTCCCGTATATTCAGCAGTTCTCGGGCAAAACTGTGGTGGTCAAATACGGCGGTAACGCCATGACCGAAAGTACCCTCATTGACTCCTTTGCCCGCGATATCGTGTTAATGAAGGAAGTCGGCATTAACCCGGTGGTCGTACACGGCGGCGGACCGCAGATCGGCGAACTACTCAAAAAGCTCAACATTGAGTCGCGCTTCGTCAACGGCATGCGGGTTACCGACTCACAAACCATGGATGTCGTGGAGATGGTGCTGGGCGGTTTGGTTAACAAAAGCATCGTCAACCTGATCAACCAGAGCGGTGGCAAAGCGATCGGCCTGACCGGTAAAGACGGTTCACAAATTCGCGCTCGCCAGCTCAAGGTAGAGCACCAAAGCCCCGAAATGACCGCCCCGGAAATCATTGATATTGGTCATGTGGGCGAAGTGGAGTCGATCTCAACCGAGCTTATTGAGATGCTGGCGGCACGCGACTTTATCCCGGTGATTGCGCCGATTGGCGTCGACGCCGCAGGCCACAGCTACAATATCAACGCTGATCTGGTCGCGGGCAAAATTGCTGAAGCGCTCAATGCTGAAAAGCTGATGCTGCTCACCAATGTCGCTGGCTTGATGAATTCCGAAGGAGAGGTTCTTACCGGCTTAAGTACCGCTCAGGTGGATGACCTGATCGCCGATGGCACGATTTATGGTGGCATGTTGCCCAAAATACGCTGCGCACTGGATGCGGTGAAGGGCGGTGTTAACAGTTCGCACATTATTGATGGCCGTGTTCCCCACGCGGTGTTGCTGGAAATTTTCACCAACGCTGGGGTAGGTACTCAAATCAAGGACGCGAGCTAACCGCGACGGAGGCCACATTATGAGCGAAGATCAAAAACCACGCCGCCGCGAGCAGATTCTCCAAGCCCTGGCATTAATGCTCGAGGAAGATAGCGGCAAGCGCATCACCACAGCCGCCCTCGCCCGCCAAGTCGGCGTTTCAGAAGCGGCGCTCTACCGCCATTTCCCCAGCAAAGCGCGTATGTTTGAGGGGCTGATCGACTTTATCGAAGAGAGCATATTTGCTCGCATTACACGCATCTTAGAAGACGTTCCCGACGCCACCACCCGCTGCGGCACCATACTCGCACTGCTGCTGGGTTTTGCTGAAAAAAACCCGGGGCTAGCACGAGTAATGGGCGGCGACGTGCTCACCGGTGAAACCGCAAGGCTACGCCAGCGGGTAAACCAGCTATTTGAGCGCCTGGAGATGCAGCTTAAGCAGATCCTGCGCGAAGCCGAGATACGTGAAGGGCTGCGCCCCACTATCCCCGCCTCTGCCGCTGCCAATTTGTTGGCGGCCCAGGCGGAGGGGCGAATTTCACAGTATGTGCGTAGCGACTTTAAGCGCCTGCCCACCGAACACTGGGAAGATCAGTGGTCACTGCTATCGGCTCAGTTACTGCGTGCCACGGCGCAGCCTGCTTAAGCTAAAGTACTGAAGCACCAAGCGTCCGCTGTAAAAAAACCGGCTCCTTTTACAAGGGCCGGTTTTTTAATGCGACTGGGGTAAAGACCGCTACGCCTGATTACGCAGCCAGCGTGTCGCCCATTTTCTGACGCAGCTTTTTCATGGCATTTTTTTCAAGCTGACGAATACGCTCGGCGCTAACCCCGTAAACATCGGCCAGATCATGCAGCGTCTCTTTGCTATCGGCCAACCAGCGGCGCTGCAGAATATCTCGCGAGCGCTCATCCAGCCCCTCAAGGGCAAGCTGTAAACGGCGCGTCGAGTCTTCCTCGAAGTTGCTATCTTCCAGCTGTGTGGCAGGGTCGGAAGCAGCATCGTCCAAGAAGTGCACTGGCGCTTGATAGGTGCTCTCTTCATCATCGCCTGCCGGGGCGTCGTAACCGGCATCGTAAGAAGAGAGTCGCCCTTCCATGTCGCGCACGACCTCAGGTTTGACGTCGAGGTCCTTAGCAATCGCATCGACTTCGTCGTTATTCAACCAGGCCAGACGCTTCTTGGCACCACGCAAATTAAAGAACAGCTTACGCTGAGCTTTAGTGGTCGCGATTTTAACGATTCGCCAATTGCGCAGCACAAATTCGTGAATTTCCGCTTTGATCCAGTGCACGGCAAAAGAGACCAAGCGAACGCCCTGATTGGGATCGAAGCGCTTGACGGCTTTCATCAAGCCGACGTTACCTTCTTGGATCAAATCTGCCTGCGGCAACCCATAGCCCGAATAACTACGCGCGATATGCACCACAAAGCGCAGATGCGAGAGCACCAAACGCCGAGCGGCTTCCAAATCGCCCTCATCGTAGAGACGATAGGCAAGCTCACGCTCTTCATCGGCTGTTAATACCGAAATTCCATTGACCGCGCGGATATACCCGCCGAGGTCGCCGCCGGGTGAAAGTTGCCCCACCGGTAGAAGACTAGTGCTCATGTGCAGGTGGTCTCCCCTGTAACCCATCGTGGTTGACGTAGCACGTTATCAATAACCTATTACAAAACCGTGATACTAATTCAGTGATACGAAGTCTGTGGTACTGAGACCTTAACGCTAGCATAAAGTTCGCACGTTAAGTAATTCAGCCGTCTCGCATTTACTGCCTAAAACTTATCCATCATCTTGGCCGAATGCTTGAGAGATGACGTGTCACCGCCAACCAGGCACCCAGCCAGCCTAGTAGTGTACTGCAAGATAGCAGAATTGTAGAGCCTGTCACGTCGAGTTGGGGTAATGAGAAGCTCGCCCCGTAGCTCGCCGCCAGCGCAGCGACCGGTAGTGACAGCCAGTGATTGCCCACGCCTAACAACCCCAGCGCTAACAGCCCACCGCCCAACCCGTACCAAGCGCCGCTATACAGGAAAGGCCGCCTAACAAAGGCATGAGTAGCGCCAATCAGCATCACCACTTCAATTTCCCGGCGACGGCTCTCCACCGAGAGGCGAATGGTATTGCCTACCACCAACAGTACGCCCAACCCAAATAGCGCGCCCAGCGCCAGTGCCACACGGCGGCCTAATTCTGCCAGATTTCGCAACCGTTCCACCCAAGCCAGATCAAGACGAACTTCATCGACACCTGCAAGCGTTTCAAGGCGGGCAGCCAACTGCTGCATGGCGGCAGGCTCAACGCTTTCCGGGCGCACCACTATACTGATAGGTAGCGGGTTGCTCTCCAACCCTGCCAGAGCATCATCAAGCCCCAGCGACTGCTGAAACTCCGCCATACCCTGCTCGGCGCTGATCAACTGCGTCTCAAGCACGCTCGGCTCAGCGTCGACCGCCTCTTCGATACGCAGCGCTTGGGCATCATCGGCACTCACTTCCAGATAGACCGTTAAGGTGGCGCTCTCATCAAGCTCCGCATCCAGCAACCGGGCACTGTCCAGAGTTAGCCAAAGCGCCGCAGGCAGCACCAGCGCAATAGCAATCGCCAGCATGGTCAGTAGGTTGCCCAGCGGGTAGCGCACTAAGCGCTGAAAGCTATCCCATGCCATGCTGCGGTGGTGACGCCCCCAAGCCCGTAAGCGGCTGGAAAAGCGTGTCTGCTGAGACCTGGCGCCCCGCTGCGGGGACTTATCGACCGCTGGTTTAGCAGCGGCTTTGCGCGGCGTCTTTAATGCCGCTCCCTGTCGGCGCTTTGGCGTTGTAGACGGCTTCATACCGCCCCCTCATCGGCGACCAGCCTGCCGTCGCTTAAGCGCAGGATGCGGTGGCGCAGTTGGGCAATCAGGGCCAAATCATGGCTGGCGATCATCACCGTGGTACCAATCCGATTAAAGTCTTCAAACAGCGCCATGATGTCGGCAGAGAGCTGGGGATCCAGATTGCCCGTCGGCTCATCGGCCAGCAGCAGCGCGGGCTTATTGACCACCGCCCGGGCAATGCCCACCCGCTGCTGCTCGCCGCCCGACAACTCGATAGGCAGGGCTTTTTCACGATGCAGCAGCCCCACTTTATCTAACGCAGCGCGTACGCGGCGGGCAGCCTCACGGGGCTCAACGCCCTGAATTTCCAGCGGCAGGGAGACGTTGTGAAAAATACTGCGATCAAAGAGCAGCTGGTGATCCTGGAAGACCACGCCAATTTGACGCCGATAGAACGGCACCTGACTGGCATGTAGTTGGGCTATATCGTGGCCCGCCACGACAACACGCCCGCGGCTGGGCTTTTCAAGGCGCATCACTAAGCGTAGTAGTGAGCTTTTCCCCGCCCCGGAGTGGCCGGTCAGAAACACCATCTCGCCCCGGGCAACCCGAAAGTTAAGATGCGCCAGCGCTTCGAAGCGTCCGCCGTAGCGTTTGCCCACATGCTCAAAAGCGATCATGCGCTGGCATCGTCCCCTTGGCGGTCAAACAGCGCTTGGACAAAATCATTGGCCTCGAAGGGGCGCAGATCGTCGATGCCCTCCCCCACGCCAATAAAGCGAATCGGCGTTTCCAGTTGTTTAGCCAGCGCGAAAATAATCCCGCCTTTGGCGGTGCCGTCCAGCTTGGTCAGCGTGATACCACTGACCGGCACGGCGTCGTTAAAGGTGCTGGCCTGGGAGATAGCGTTTTGGCCAGTGCCCGCATCCAGCACCAGCATCACTTCGTGAGGCGCGGTGTCATCTAGCTTCTGCATCACCCGGTGGACTTTTTTCAGCTCTTCCATCAGGTGGCTTTTGTTATGCAGACGACCGGCGGTATCGGCGATCAGCACATCAACTCCTCTCGCAGTAGCGGCCGCTACCGCATCGTAAATCACCGAGGCGCTGTCAGCACCGGTGTGCTGGGCGATCACCGGCACCTTGTTGCGCTCGCCCCATACTTTGAGCTGCTCGACAGCCGCTGCACGGAAGGTGTCACCGGCCGCCAACATGACGCTCTTGCCTTCGCGCTGAAAGCGCTGGGTGAGCTTGCCGATGGTGGTGGTTTTACCCACGCCGTTAACGCCCACCACTAAAATGACAAAAGGCCCCGTGCCCGATTTTTCAAGCACAAGCGGCTTGGCGACCGGCGCCAGCATAGTGGACAACTCTTCCTGCAAGCCACGGTAAAGCGCTTCGGGATTGTTCAACTCTTTGCGCGAGATACGCGCTTCCAGGCGGCCAATAATCTCGCTAGTGGCGTCAATCCCCACATCGGCCATCAATAGCTGCGTTTCCAGATCTTCCAACAGTTCGTCATCGATCTGTTTTTTACCTAGGAACAGATCGGCGATACCGTCGGTTAAATTGGCGCGGGTTTTCCCCAGGCCTGACTTGATACGCGCAAACCAGCCTTTCTGGTCGCCTTTGGTGGCCACCGGCTTGTCTTGCAAGGCGGGCGGCGGCGATGCCTCACGGACGGGCGCGGGCGTCGGCTCTGGCTCTGGCTCTGGCTCTGGCTCTGGCTCTGGCTCTGGCTCTGGCTCTGG